>NZ_JAUSUC010000008.1 GCF_030813365.1 Oikeobacillus pervagus | reverse complement strand
CGATAGCCACCTTGTCTTTCGCTAACAGTTCCTACTGCCAAGCCTGTAGTGGACTTTCACCACCAAGTATCCGCCCATGCAGGGCGCACTTAAAATCGTCTACACTTATTCTATGTAAACAATCATAATGTAAAGAAAGGTGAACAATATATGCACATTGAACTTGATCTAATAGAAGACAAAATAGAATGGGTTGAAGCAGATGATTTAAATAATCTTGAAAAAAAAGTGAACGAAAAGATTGAGCAAAACCGGGCGATCCTGCTTTCCGTCCACTCTGTTTCACACCAGCTTCAATTCGATCCGGATGGAAAGAAACATTATTCTGCCGTCGTACATTTTAAAAGAAAGTTCTAGCCATGAGGAAATCATCGTTTCGTTCTAGTCCTATGTTCAGCCCCTTTGCTAAAAAAAGAAAGACCAGTATAAGCATCCATTCTTTCTAATACAATCATGTACTTTCGCAAACAGTCAAAAGAAAAATAGAGACGAGCTAATCGTCTCTACATGCCTTTATCATTTTCAATTAGTTTTTGAACCTTCGTTGGCTTCCACCCTTCACCGTCTACCCATTTAATATGGACTCGATAAGCATCATTTTGACTATCTTTTGGAGAGACAGTTCCTATTGCTTTATCAGGGCCTGCGCCTTTTATAAACCAAACGATCATATTATCTTCACTTATCCCCGTCGCATAGGATAAAGCTTGAACCTTTTCATTCCAATCAACACTTCCCATATCAAATGAGGAGCTATGCGTCCCTGTCTGTTCCGTTCCAATAGGCTCCCAAGAAGGATCTTTAATGTTTTTATCAACGTTCGGTTCGTCTCCCTCTTCCTCAATCACTTCTTTTTTCTTTTTATCATCTTGATCTTCATCATGATGATCTTTACTATCTGCTTGCTTTTTGTTTGGCGATTTGTCCTTTGGTGATTCTGTTTGCTGTGTGGTGTTCGTCTCTTTCGCTTCCTCTTCATCATTTCCACCAGAAAATATCGAATAGGCGACGATGACAATTAACACGATGACAACGACAATTGCTGTATTTAAAATACGATTGGTTTTTCTTCTTTTTGATCTTTTTTCAGACCGAGATTGCTTTTGATCAGACATATATGAATGGTCGCTCCTCTCTTGCTTTCACTCATTATTCTATCATGACTTCATTCGAACATGAAGTAATTTACCATATACATCTGCAAGTTGAAAAGAGACTTTTTTAGGAATCTTGTCGCTCTTTTTCGTAAAGCATTGAGACAATATCTTTATAAAGGGGGAGTACTCCCGCTTCATTTTCTAAAGCATCTGCATGAACCGCTACTAAAGCATATTTCGGATTTTCAAATGGAAAATAACCCGCAAACCATTTATTATATAATGGTTTTTCATTTTCATATCGCCCCGTTTGAGCTGTTCCTGTTTTTCCCGCAATCGATAAAGGAGCGGATTGTAGATATCTTGCTGTTCCCTTTTCGTTAAGGACAACCGAACGTAATAACTTTTGAAGTTTGGCCGCGGTAATCGGTGAAATCGTTTCTCCAGATAATTTCTTTTTGTTAAATTTTGCGATGGAATTCCCATTTTTATATTCAATAGCTTGTACAGCACGTACTGCTTGCTTTTCCCCACCTCGGGCAATCGTTGCCATCATATTGGCGACTGCGATTGGGGTTACTCTTACTTCATGCTGTCCAATTCCTGTTTGGGCAATATAATTTCGATCTTTTCGATCCTTTTCCTCCCCAAAGATATTCGCTTTTCCCTCACGAAATTGCTGGAAGTCCTCGAAGTGAAAAAAGTCACCTTTCCAACTAACTCCTCCTGTAAGTGAAAGTTTATCTGCATAGGTTTCGATCATATTTTCATCCATTTCTTGGAGTTCTCTGGCAAGATCAGCAAATGTGCGGTTACAACTTTGAGCGAAACTTTCTTGAAAGTCTAAATCACCCAGTTGCTTTTTATCTTTTTTTCCATATATATTTTGACTACAGGCGAATTTGTCCTCTTTTGACACAATTCCTTGTTCAAGAGCACCTGCAGCAATGACAGTTTTAAACACGGATCCAGGAATAAGAGGGGTAAAAAGATAATTTTTCATTCCATCATTTCCATATGGATTTTTTTGATTAATTTCTGGCTTTGAGACGAGCGCTGTAATGTCATTTGTTTCAATATCTAATAGCGCAATACCGCCTTTTTTTATCGGATAATTTTCCATTAATTTTTCTATTTTCGTTTGGATTTCTAGGTCGATGGAAGTCTTTACTTGAATAGGGTAATAAGGATTCGCTGGTGAAGTATATTTTACATCTATTCCAAATAGTGGGCCTCCAATACCGTCAACATGATAAACTAATTTCTCTTCCCCTTCCGAGAGTAATAGTTCATCAAATTGTTTTTGAAGTCCACTAATTCCTAGCTTAGGTTTCCCATGAACTGGAACATGTTGATAGCGTTTTTCAAATACCTCTTTATTTTCTTTAACAATGCCAATTAAATGCTCAGCTGAATGATTTTGCTCATTATACACCTTTTTTACAGCGATTAACCCAGGAACTTTTAGCTTGTTGATTTTGTCCATTTCACGCTCTGTTAGTTGGAATGGGCCTTCCCCTTCTTTTAATGTAAAAATAAAAGGGTTTTTTTCACGCTCAACAGCTAATTTTATTTTCCAACTTGGAACATCAATGATTTCCTCTAGTTGTTTGAATAGATCCAGACGGTTTTCTAAAAAAGGAAATAGGACCATGACAGGGATTTCCTTATAAGTAACGGGGTCGCCGTGACGGTCTAAAAACTGCCCTCTACCCTCGTCAATGACTAGTTGCTGTATGCGTTGATGTACGCTTTCCTCTAATAAATTCACCCCGTGTCTTGAAAAATCTTCTGCTTGCAAAAGTTGAATTTGCATAAGTCTACCCATTAATAACATCATAGAACTAAACATGATAATGCTTAAGAATAAATATCGTTTCGTTTTCATGAAAAACACCTCGTCAACCATTGTTGACGAATTATTCAAAAAATAGCCTTCAAACTACTAATAAAAAAGCGTAAAGATTGTCTTTACGCTTTTTGTTTAGGAAACTTTTAAGACTGTGGATAATCTTTTAAAAAATGTTGTCCACGGCAAGGCACTTATGCATTTGTTCTTTCCATTATTTTATTTCTGTAATTTTCACATTCAATTCGCCACCAGGAGTTTGTACAGTTACTTTGTCTCCGATTTTTCTACCAAGTAGGCTTTTCGCAATAGGTGAATCATTGGAGATTTTTCCTTCAAACGGATCGGCTTCGGCACTTCCCACAATAGTATAGCTTTCTTCATCGCCATCTGGAAGTTCTATAAATGTAACGGTTTTTCCTAAAGTAACGGTATCTGAGTTTTGCTCATCTTCTTCTATAATTTCCGCATTGCGAATCATTGTTTCAATCGTGCTAATACGTCCCTCAACGAAGGCTTGCTCTTCTTTGGCGGAATCATACTCTGAGTTTTCCGAAAGATCTCCGAAACTACGGGCGATTTTAATTCTTTCCACTACTTCTTTACGTCTTACCGTTTTTAAATATTCTAGTTCTTGTTCTAATTTTTCCTTACCTGCTTGAGTCATAGGATATACTTTTTCTGTAGCCAATTCCCTTCACTCCTTCTTAAGTATAGCTCTTTTCCAAGTTTTTGTTGTTTTTAAGAACATTAAATGTTTCTACTTCGGGGATGTCCCCTAAGACTCTCTCTTTGCTTATGCAAGGATATCTCCTTTTGCTTCCACATATAACGTCTTATTAGAGAACAACGAGTTTTTCTCTATCCAACACAACAAAATTGAAAAAAGCAGCGTTAGAATAACCTTTTGTATCAAAAGGCTATTAATAATACATGAGAGCGCGTCCTTCTATGAGGGCGCGCATTTTCCATTCATGTTTAATTAGTTATGAATTCACTAGACTGATGCTGCTGCCAATATAGGATTCCCTATTTATCTCATCACCAGCTATTGATTTAACTTAGTAACTAATTATTATTTTCTATTATTTTCTATGATATCGTATTACAAAAATGACTTTTGTTCAAGATTTGTTTGTATTTTCATTACCATTAAGTCAATTAGAGCGGCATTTTGTTCACCCTTATGAATTATAATGTCAGCATATCGTTTCGTCGGTCAATCCATTAATTATTCAAAGGGCGAACTAGGATTCAATCGTACGTCCTCTTTCTTATCAATCTCGAAGTAAAGGACGGGCTTTTGTTTCATGTTGTTTATTGGAGCTCTTTTCGCATCATATTATGCGGGTAAACTGGTTGTTCGACTTTAAATTGGACGATTTGTAATGGATGACGAGCAGCATCTATTTCCTGACCTTCTTCATCCCAAATTTTCTCAACAACTTGTGTGAAATTATTGATTTCCGGTCCGAAAAATTCCACTTCATCCCCTGGGCGGAAGTGGTTCCGCTGTTGTAATGTGACCATTTTTGTCTTAGGATTATAGTCTAAAACAAGCCCTGCAAAATCATACGTTGTTTTCTTCCCATGTATGCCAAACATTTGCTCTTGATAACCCGGAACTCCTTCAAAAAAAGCAGGCGCTGTGTCGCGGTTTGCACATTTATCTAGTTCGCGCAACCATTCTTGTTTGATTTGGAAATTCTCTGGATCTGCACAATATGCATCAATGACCTTCCGATATACCGTTACAACCGTCGCGATATAATGAATAGACTTCATCCGACCTTCGATTTTTAAACTATCGATCCCCAGTTCAATCATTTTAGGAATCGATTCTATTAAATTCAAGTCTTTTGGGCTCATGGCAAATGGTGCATCTTTTTCTTCAAATAACGGTTTTTCTTGCTCCCCATTTAATTGATAGAGATCATAATCCCAACGACAAGATTGGCAACAACCCCCACGATTCGAATCCCGGGCAGTCATATGGTTGCTTAGTACACAGCGTCCTGAATAAGCAATGCACATTGCTCCGTGTATAAATGTTTCAATTTCAATATCGACCTTTTCCTTCATTTCTTTTATCTCACGAGCACTCGTTTCGCGTGCAAGGACAACACGTTCTAGCCCTTCTTCTTTCCAATATTGTACAGCTTTCCAGTTAGATAATGATTGTTGTGTACTTAAATGGACTTCAATATTAGGTGCAACACGACGGCATGTTTCTATAATTAAAGGATCCGCTACAATAACCCCTGTTACTCCAGCCTTTTGAAGACCCCGTAAATAATCATCTAATCCATCAATATTCTCATTATGGGCAAAAATATTCGTTGTGACATATACTTTTGCTCCATATTTTTTGGCAAACTCTACTCCCTCTTTCATTTCTTCAAAAGTAAAGTTGTCAGCATTTGAACGTAATCCATATTCTTGACCTCCGATGAACACAGCATCGGCTCCATAATGGATGGCGATTTTTAATTTTTCAAGATTCCCGGCAGGTGCAAGAAGTTCTGGTTTTTTGATAATTACACGTTTTCCATCGATGATTTTTGATATGTGATCTTCTTTAACGGTTGACATATAAGTCCCTCCCTCTGTTTCTTAATATACTGTTTCTTTAAAGAAAAAGCCGGTATCCAACGGGCGGTTTTTCGGTTGTATTTCCTCTATTTTTTCTAAAAGCCCATCCTTTATTTCATCATATTGATCGGGATTTTCAGAACATACATCAATCGCCTTTCGATATAATTTTGTTACTTCTATAATGTACTCAGGAGATTGCAAAACCCCATCAATTTTGAAGCTATCAATACCTGCTTCGGTCATTTCTTGAAGCTCATCAATAATGCAAATATCATTAGGACTCATAATATGTGTTCCATTTTCGTCTTCAAAGATCGGATATTTATTTTCTCTTTCTTTATCGTGAAGAAACATCCCTTTTTCAAATTTTTTCTTTTCAACGGCCATTGTTTTCCCTTGATATTCAAAATAGTTTCCAATTAGAGAGCGTTTGGATTGGAACATGCAAGTCATTCCATGTACCTGAACCTCAATCTCAACCTCTGCGTTTTCCTTCATTTCAATAATGGAGTCCATATTGACTTCACGAGCAACAACCGCTCGTTTTGCCCCTTTCTTCCCCCAATAATTACATGTATACCAGTTTGTCACGGTTGTTTCTGTATTCCAATGAAGTGGCATTTCTGGTGCGACTTCTCTTCGTGCCATTAGGACAGCAGGATCTCCGAAAATAATCGCATCACAGCCAACTCCCTGTAGGAACTGAATATAATCACCAAGCGCCTCCACTTTTTCATTATGAATGATGGCATTCATGGCAACATACACTTTCTTTCCCTGTGAATGTGCAAGCTCAATAGATTTTTTTACATCTTCTCTAGAAAATTCCCCTGCTAATCGCAGGCCAAATTTTTGTTCTCCAATCACAAAAGCGTCTGCACCGGCCTCACATAAAGGGATGATATGGTCAACATTTAGAGGAGTTACTAATAATTCTGGTTTGGTCATTCTACTCACCTCGTTTTATACTTACAGCTAATCCATCCCCAACTGGAAGGATGGTTGTATGAAAAGTTGAATGATTCATTAACCATTCATTATACGTTTGAATCTTTCGGACTAATGATCGAATCCTTTTTTTCTCAATCAACTCTTTCGTCACTAACCCTTTGAATAAAACATTATCTGTATATACCACGCCATTTGGTCGCAAAAAATCAGTATAAAGTTCAAAGAATTTCGTATATTGCCCTTTAGCCGCATCAATAAAAATCGCATCAAATGGTCCTAATTGCCCAACTTGATGAACGGTTTCTAGTGCATCTCCAAATATGAGTTGAATACGATCTGAGTAGCCGGCTTGTTCAATATATTGAATCGCTTGTGTATAACGAATTTCATCTCTTTCAATCGTTACTATATTTGCCTTTGGAAGCGCCTTTGCCATCCTTAAACTCGAATAGCCGATGGCCGTTCCAATTTCGAGAATATTGTTTGGTTGTTGAATACGCAAAAATTGTAGCAATGCTTCTATTCCGACCGTTTCCATAATCGGAACCCCGTTATCCTTCGCGAACTTTTCCATGTCCGTTATGAACGAATCCCGCCCAGGTAATAACGAGTCAATATAATGATGGAGCTCATCGTTCATCTTGCATCCCCATTTCTAAATATAGTGAATCCCAATCATGTAAGGTTTACTTGGTTACAAGAAAAAGAAGAAAGCTCGAAATAAGCTTTCTACTTGAAAAATGTTTAAGTTTCTTGCAAAAATGCTTTTTATATTGTATCACAAAAAAGGAGAAAAGCGAACTTTCCCCCTTTACTGCTTTTTCCCTTCGTAGTAATTTGTAATATATTTTTCTTTAAACTGGTTATGCTCTTTTAATGTTTTGGAATAATAAACATCGCCTGCAGGTGAAGCTAAAAAGTACAGAAAATCTGTTTGTTCAGGATTTATTGCTGCTTCGATGGAGGAAACTCCACTGTTTGCAATCGGGCCTGGTGGCAAACCTTTTACATTATACGTATTATAAGGGGATTTAACCTTTAAATCATCGTAAATCACACGCTTTTTATGACTTCCTAATGCATATAGGACAGTTGGATCGGTTTGTAAGGGCATATTCTTGTCTAGGCGGTTATAGAAAACACTCGAAATTTTCTTGCGGTCTGCTTTTTCGGTTGCTTCTTCCTCTATTAAGGATGCCATCGTTAATAATTGATGAGTAGATAAGTTTTTAGCGGCCATAGCCCCTTTATATTGTGAAAGAACTTTTTCTGTTTTTTTAATCATACGCTCAATGATCACTTCTAATTTAATTTTTGGATCATGAAATGCATAGGTTGCTGGATATAAATAACCCTCAAGTGGATATTTAATATTTTGATTTAATAAATCCTTTGTTAAAAGGTCTGGATATTTTTGAATCAGCTTTTCAATATAAGACCTGTCATTTAATTTCTTCCACACAATTTCTTCTTTATGGTCAGAATTCTCACCAATAATTGCTACAATCTCTTTTAACTGTGATCCTTCAGGAATCACTAACGTAATCGCTGCGTTTTCCAATGTATTTCCTGATTTTAGCCCTTTAATAATATCCTCAATCTCCATTGCTGGTGTAAATTCATAAGTTCCGGCTTGTAAACCAGTATGATTCTTATATTTCACATAATATTTAAATAATGTTGGACTTTTTATAAGATCATTCTTCTTCAGTTGTTCAGCAATTTGAGTAACACTTGAACCAGGTTTAATTGTAATGATTCGTGGTTGATGGTTATGAGGATCTACTGGTTCTAATGATTTTTCCATATAGGAATATAGTGCAAAAGCACCACCTCCTATGACGATTGAAAAAGCTACCAGTAAGATTAAAATGGCTTTCAATGTTCTTTTTCTTCCATTAAAATGAATGCTATTCGACATTACCTTTCCCCTTTCGACGAAAAACGGGATGTTTTCAGTATCTTCATCATTATACTATATTTTCTCCAAATGAAAATAGACCGACCCCATAATTAGGATCGGTCAATTGAAATTTATAATGCACGTAAGCCTACAATCATTATGCTTCGTTTTCCTCTTTATCTAAAAAGGTATTCAGCGTTTCCTCAATTACATCCCATTCTTCATCCGTTTCAATTGGTTGAAGTTCCCCTTCTTGTCCTTCTTCCCCTGGAATAAATGCTGAGGCATGAATTTCAATTTCGTCATTTTCATCTTCTTCTGCACCAACAGCATAGTATAACACATAAGATTTTTTAAACTCTTCTGAATCAAATGTGAATAATATTTCACACAGTTGTTCGTTTCCATCCTCATCAATTACTGTAATATTTTTTTCACCATGTTCCATTGCTTTTCACCTCATTATTTTTGGCTGTCCAAATAACCTTGTAAAATCATCACGGCCGCCATTTTGTCAATTACTTTTTTTCTTTTTTTACGACTAACATCGGCTTCAAGTAATACTCTTTCTGCCGCCATTGTACTTAATCGCTCGTCCCATAAATGAACTGGCAAGTGGAATAATTCTTCTAGCTTTTTAGCGTATGCTTGTGAGGCTTCTCCTCTTGGACCAACCGTATTATTCATATTTTTAGGAAAACCTACTACAAATTTCTCGATTTCATATTCATTGACAAGCTCTTTTATTCGATCAAAGCCAAAGACATTTTTTTCTTCATTGATCTTGATTGTCTCTATTCCTTGAGCTGTCCAGCCTAGTTCGTCACTGACAGCGACACCAACCGTTTTCGAGCCTACGTCTAAGCCCATTGTTCTCATTTTGTTTTATCCTCTCGCTGTTGCATTAAATAAGTTTTGACAAGTTCTTCAATAATTTCATCGCGCTCTAACTTGCGAATGATATTTCTTGCATCTTTATGTCGTGGAATATAAGCAGGGTCTCCTGATAATAAATATCCGACAATCTGATTAATCGGATTATAGCCTTTTTCTTGAAGAGCCCCATATACTTGGAAGAGAACTTCTTTAACGTCTTGTTCAAACGGCTCTTCTGAAAAGTTAAACCGCATAGTTTGATCCATTGAGCTCAATTTAAGCACCTCACTTTAGGCTTTTTTTGGAAAATACACCTGCTACGTTTCTATATTAACCATTGTACATCATTTACTTTTAGAATCAAAAATTTTTCACTAATTCAAATACAAATTTAATCGCTTCATCCACTTTTGATGGATTTTTCCCTCCAGCTTGCGCCATATCCGGGCGACCACCGCCGCCTCCACCACAAATGGAAGCAACCTCCTTGACAATCTTTCCAGCATGATATCCCTTGTCCACTAAATCTTTTGTTACAACAGCAATAAGATTCACTTTCTCTTGTTGAGTAGTTGCAAGAACAATAATCCCTGATTCTATCTTCTGTTTTAATTCATCCGCCATGTTTCGTAAATTGTTCATATCACTTGCTTGAACTTTAACAGAAAGCACGTTTATCCCATTAATTTCTCTTACTTGATCTAAAAGACTTCCCGCTTCTATATTTGACAATTTTACAGAAAGTGATTCATTTTCCCGTTGTAATTCTTTTAGTTCAGAATGCAAGGAATCTACTTTTGAGACAATATCTTTTGGATTTGTTTTTAATTTCGAAGCTGCTTCTTTTAATAAAGATACTTGTGAATTTAATAAATGATAGGCAGCTTCTCCAGTAACCGCTTCGATCCGTCGAGTTCCAGCGCCGATTCCACTTTCGGAAATGATTTTAAACAATCCAATGACAGCTGAGTTTGGAACATGACATCCCCCACAAAGTTCCAGACTATAATCACCGACCGATACAACTCGGACAACCTCTCCATACTTCTCACCGAATAATGCCATAGCCCCCATTGCCTTTGCTTCTTCGAGATTTTTAAGATCAGTTCGCACAGGAAGACTATCCCAAATTTTCTTATTGACGATTGATTCAATTTGTTCGAGCTCTTCCGACTGAATTTGACCGAAATGGGAAAAATCAAAACGTAAGCGATCAGGTTCCACTAATGATCCAGCTTGATTTACATGTTGCCCAAGTACATCTTTTAATGCTTGATGGAGCAGATGTGTTGCCGTGTGATTTTTGACCACTTTTGCTCGAGCCGCTTCATCAACTGTTGCCGTAACGGCTTGTTTTTCTTTTAATGTACCTGTTTGGATGATAGCACTTTGTAAATGTTGCCCATTCGGTGCTTTTTGCACATCTTTTACTTCAACAAGAACACCATCTGCGACCAATGTCCCCTTATCTGCAATTTGTCCACCACTTTCTGCGTAGAAAGGAGTTTGGTCAAGGATAAACTGTATTTCGTCCCCTTCATGTGCTTCCTTGACAATTTGACCATTGACGAGAATCGATTCTACTACTGCTTCTGTCGATAATTTTTCATAACCAATAAATTGACTCTCAACTTTGATTCCTGATAACACGGAATTTTGCACCTGCATTGAATCGACATCTTGACGTGCAGCACGAGCGCGATCTCGTTGATTTTGCATTTCACGGTCAAATCCTTCATGATCCACTTTCATGCTTTCTTCCTTGGCATATTCTTCTGTTAGCTCAATGGGAAATCCGTATGTATCATATAATTTAAATACATCCTCACCCGAAATCATATTATTCCCTTCAGCTTTTGCCTTCTTCATTACAGATGATAAAATGGCAAGACCTTCATGTAAAGTTTCATGGAAACGTTCTTCTTCATTTTTGATTACTTTTTGAATAAAATCAGATTTTTCTTTCACAGTTGGATAATAATCAACCATCACTTCGCCTACAACTGGTACTAATTTGTACATAAATGGCTTATGGATATTAATTTGTTTGGCATAGCGAACGGCTCGTCTTAATAAACGTCTAAGTACATACCCGCGACCTTCATTAGATGGAAGAGCCCCATCCCCTACCGCAAAGGCGACAGTCCGAATATGATCGGCTATGACTTTAAATGCGATATCTGATTCTTTATTTTCCCGATATGTAACTCCCGAAATTTCTTCTGTTGCACGAATAATCGGCATGAATAAATCTGTATCGAAGTTCGTTGGTACTTCTTGAACAACAGATACCATTCTTTCCAGTCCCATTCCTGTATCAATATTTTTCTTTGGAAGAGGTGTATAAGTACCGTCTGGATTATGGTTAAATTGTGAGAAAACTAAATTCCAAATTTCTAAATATCTTTCATTTTCCCCACCAGGATATAATTCTGGATCATTCACATCATTTCCATATTCAGGTCCACGGTCATAGAAAATTTCCGTATTAGGCCCACTTGGTCCTTCTCCAATATCCCAATAGTTTCCTTCCAGGCGAATAATTCTTTCTTCAGGAATTTGAACTTTCTCTTTCCAAATTTGATAGGCTTCAACATCTTCCGGATGAATGGTCACTGAAAGCTTATCAGGATCAAAGCCTATCCATTTCTTATCCGTTAAAAACTCCCAAGCCCATTCAATGGCTTCCTCTTTGAAATAATCCCCTATGGAGAAGTTTCCCAACATTTCAAAAAATGTATGATGACGTGCGGTTTTTCCTACATTTTCAATATCATTTGTACGAATGGATTTTTGCGCATTGGTGATTCTTGGGTTATCTGGAATAACACGGCCATCAAAGTATTTCTTTAAGGTTGCTACTCCACTATTTATCCATAATAAAGAAGGGTCTTCATGTGGAATAAGTGAGGCACTAGGCTCCACCTGATGTCCCTTCTCTTGGAAAAAATCTAAAAACATTTGCCGAATTTGTGATCCCTTTAGCTTCTTCATTAGCTGTTCCTCCTTGAATATTATGTAAAGTAAAATAAAAAAGCTCTCATCCCTGGGAACAGGGACGAAGAGCTCTTCGCGGTACCACCCTGATTATGGACAATTAGACATTCAATCATCCATCTCTTCAGAACCTTAACGCGGTATAACGACAGGTATTAGCTGCACTCCAGATTAGCTTTTCTGTTATCCTTCATCTAGAATTTCTCTCAGCCTTTGGAAATTCCTCTCTGATTCATGTTGAATGAATAATAGATGGTCTATAACATACTCGATCCTTCAACGATTTCTTCCCATTATGTATAGCTCTTACGCCAAACGAATCCACTTTACGTATTATAGTGGAATTATAGAAACTTCTGGGCATTTTGTCAATGAAGCTTAGGGGTTTTCATATAATGTGTACGAACATGAAGTAACGCTACTTTCATGACAGCTAATACCGGAACCGCGATAATTAACCCGATCACACCGCCGATTTCTCCACCAATAATTAATGCTCCCATAATAAATAAAGGATGCATATGGAGACTTTTCCCCACGATGTATGGGGATAAAATATTCCCTTCAACAAATTGAAGGATAAGGATAATAATGGCCACATACAAAACCATTTTCCCAGAAATAGTAGCCGCAATAATAATCGTTGGAATGGCACCAATAATTGGCCCGAAGTAAGGAATGATGTTCATAATGGCTTGAATGATTCCCAGTAAAACTGGATATTTCATATCAACAAACCAAAATAATAAGGTGGAGAGGACGCCAATAAAACAAGACACTAATATTTGACCACGAATATACCCTCCAAGGGATACATCTAAATCTTTCAAAAAACGTAACCCCTTCCGTCTCCAGCTTTTTGGGGTCAAATACCAGACTGTTTTCTTTACTTCATCCATATCTTTTAATAAATAAAAAGATATAAACGGAATCACTGCAAGTAAAAATAATACATTCACCATTTTCATTAATCCATTTACAAAAATAGAGATAAGTTCTGTTAGCCAATGTTCAAACGCCACAATGCGTTTTTCAATTTGATCTTTTAAACCATCCGGCCATGATGATGTTTCTTTTTGTAAGTGGAAGATCCAATGTTGATATTGTTCTGCTAATTGTGGAGCACTTTCAGAAAGTTCGCGTAATTGTTGAATAATTAAAGGAATCCCTTTATAAATTGCCACACCCGTTCCACCGAAGAAAAACAAATAAATAAGAAAAATTGCCAATCCCCGCTGCAACCCAGCTCGATACAATTTTTCCACAAAAGGGTGAAGCAAATAAGTAATAAATCCCCCAATAATAAAAGGCATAAGACCTACCATGATCACTTTTAATATGGGGACCCAAATCGGTTTAAGTAAATAAACAAAATATAAAAAGATACAAATAATAAGCAATAATCCAAATATATAGACCCATTTTAATGGAAAGGGAGATTTCATCGTTTCAACCCCAACTTTCAAGTAGCTTATAGTTTATTTTGGTAGTGATCTGGAGTTTTATACGTTTTTCCAAGAAGTTCGGTTCTAATCTTCCACTTCCCCTCTCTAAAAAATAAAGGAGATGCGACCATTATCGGCATCTCCTTTATAAATTAGAACATTTTTTGAATTTGTTTTGTCCATCTTCTCATTTGGCGCTTATTGATTTTATTTGAACGGTTCATCATGGTCACTGCAGCAATCCCTGCTCCAATGCCAATTAGTGAAGATATGGTTTTATTCATAGAAAAAACACCTCTTCCTTAACTTAGTTGACGTTCCTCATCACCAAATAAATCATCTAGCGAACTTAATGTCCCATCTTCCTCTACTTGATGGGTGTAAATCATTCCCTTAGAAACTGAAAGCTCGATAAAGCAACTCCAACAATAATATTGGTTAATCCCGATTTTCCCTAAATCTTTACTACTGCAATTTGGACATTTGAACATTCTGGCCACCTCGTATCCGATCTAACGCAACAATAATGGCATCTTCTCCAATAGTTGGAGGACAAACTGAGTGGAAAATTTTTTTCCCCTCTGTTAAATCTGAAAAGAAACCATCCGTCACTTTGTATGCTACGATTGTGCCCAAATGATCCAAAAAATATACATCCTCAAGTCTTCCTAGCACTTCCCCTTCTTCATTTAGCGTTAATTTTCCAAATAAAGAGGGTTTTTGAAAAAAGGTAAAATCTGATTCGGGAGCTTTCGCTTCTATTATCGCTTCTTTCTTACTCATAACACCATCTTTTCCAAAACTTAAGATTGCCTCAATGGGCAACAAACATTTTTTAGAAAGAAAGGATCGTTTTTTAAAAAGGATCGATTGAACAATCCCCTGGACAGAGATACAAAGATCACAAATATGACCAAGAACATTTCCTGAATAAAGGTCATAAACCGGTTGATCCTTAAGTGAAGTCAAAGTTCGCAAAAGACCTCCCCACCTTCCCGAACAATGATAGTATGTGAATTATTCTACGAAATCATAAGGTGTAACGTTTTCCATCCCAATCATCGGGTCGATCTTCATGAGTTTTTCTTCTGAAAGTGGGAGAGTTTCTTTATTTATTGGGTTTTCGGTTGAATTGATTTCAACTAACTTTTCGTATAAAGTGGTTCTTCTTACCAAATCATCGTTTCGTTCGATCCCCATACGGAATGCTTCCACTTCTCCTAATAAAATTAAAAACTTTTTGCTTCTTGTAATAGCCGTATAAAGTAAGTTTCGCCTTAGCATCCGATAATAATTCTTCACAACCGGAAGAATTACAATGGGAAATTCACTTCCTTGGGATTTATGAATCGAACAACAATATGCATGGGTGATTTGACTTAAATCTTGGCGAGTATAGGTTACTTCATTTCCCTCATATGAAACGATCAGTAAGTCTTGTTTATCTGTATTTTCCTTTGCATAAAAAACGGATACGATTTCTCCAATATCCCCATTAAATACATTCTGTTCGGGTTGATTCACTAGCTGCAAAACTTTATCCCCAATTCGATAATGGACATCCCCAAAGGAAAGTTGTTTTCGGGTCCCATCTGGATTTGGATTTAAAATTTCTTGTAAAATCTCATTTAATTTATTAATACCCGCCGGACCTCTATACATAGGTGCTAATACTTGTATATCTTTTGCAGAAAAACCTTTTCGATTGGCATTCTTGACTACTTGTTCAACCACATGAGCAATCTGGCTGACATGACAGGAAATAAAAGACCTGTCTTTCTGTTGAACGGTAAAATTTTTGGGAAGGTATCCTTTCTTTATATCATGTGCTAAATCAATAATCGAAGACCCTTCTTCTTGTCGATAAATATCGGTTAATCGAACGGTTGGAATCACATTTGAACGAAGTAAATCCTTCAATACTTGCCCAGGACCTACAGATGGTAGTTGGTCTTCATCCCCAACAAGAACGACTTGAATATGCTCAGGCAAAGCTTTAAACAATTGATGGGCAAGCCATGTATCAACCATGGACATTTCATCTATAATGAGCAGTTTTCCCTCAATGGTTCTGCTTTCCTGTTCTTCTTCCATATTTTCTTGGCCATTTAATCCCAGTAGGCGATGAATCGTCACAGCTGGAAGTTGGGTTGATTCAGCCATTCTTTTCGCTGCTCTCCCCGTTGGAGCAGCTAACAAAACTGGAAATGATTCATCTTTTTTATAATCATCCGGTGATAATGAACAACCATGTAGTTCAGCGTAAAGTTCGACAATTCCTTTGATAACAGTTGTTTTTCCTGTTCCCGGTCCGCCTGTTAAAATAAGCATCGGGGACATTAAAGCGGTTTGAATAGCCTTTTTTTGAGATGGGGCATATTGAACATTCAAACGTTCTTCTAAACTTCCCAATGCTAATAAAAACTCAGATTCCGGAAATTGGTCTGTATATTCTTTTTGCGCTAAAATGTCTTGAATATTTGACACCATTCCTTTTTCGGAGAAATAAAGAGAGGGCATATAGACCCGCTTTTCCTCGATGACGACCTTTCCTTCTTCTTCAAGCTTGATCATTTCATTCGAAATAGACGTAAATTCAATTTTTCCTTTTTTATTTTTTTCCAAAAGGATTTGAACACTTTTCAATAAATCTTCTGCATCTAGAAAAACATGGCCTTCTTGTAGACACTCTTGCTCTAATGTATAAAGACAGCCTGCCTTTATGCGGTCTGGATGGGCACCGCTAATTCCCATTAAATCCCCAAGTTCATCCGCACGGGAAAAGCCGATTCCCTCTACATCCTCGATAAGCCTGTACGGATTTTTTTGAATAATCTCAATAGCTTGATCCTGATACGCTTGATAAATTTTCATGGAAAGCTGAGGGCCAAAACCATAATGATTAAGTGCAATCATCACCTGCTCAAGCCCTTGGTGTTCCATGAGTGTTTCATATAATTGTCTAGCTTTCTCAGCTGGCAATCGAGGCACTTCATCTAGTACGGACGGGTTCTCAAGTATTTTTGAAATCGCTTTTTCACCAATGGTCTCCACAATGTTTTCAGCCGTTTTTTTTCCAATCCCTTTAAAAAGTTCACTAGATAAATAATTCACGACTCCTTGTTTCGTTTGCGGAATTTCCTTTTGATAATGATCCGCATGATATTGGATTCCAAATTTCGGATGTTCTTGAAATTCCCCATAAAAAATATACGTTTCCTGTTCGTACAGCTGGGGAAAATATCCGGTAATCACTGCCTCTTTTTCATCATAGGCTTCATTTGTATCTTGTATTCGCACCCGTAAAACGGTATAAAAATTTTGCTCATTGCGAAAAATCGTGACAATATGTCGACCTTTTACGTACTTTTTTTCTCCTTCTGATAAAGGAAGCACATTTTGTTTTTCCAAAGAGCGAACCCCCTTACAACGCGGTTCACGATTCAGCGTTTTCCGTCATTTTTTCTATCATTTTCAGTCCATATCCAGCTAGCAAATGATCCTTTTGAATATGTAAAGCCTTTTGGAAACAGACTTTTGCCTGATCACAATCTTCCAAATGACCCGCATAAGCTACACCCAAATTATAATAAGCGTCTGCATGCTGATCATCCAATTGAATGACTTGCTTGAATTGTTTGATGGCCTCCTCCAAAATTTGTGCATTCGCTAATGACAAACCATATTGAAATCGTGCTTCTATATCATCGCCATTTAGCTCAACCGCTCTCTGGAGATAAGGCAAAGCTAACGTATTTTGTTCTAACTGAACGAAACACATCCCAAGCATAAAGAATGCATCACTTTCCTGTAATCCTTTTTGAATCGACTTTTCAAAATATGAACGAGCCTTTTCAAATTGTTCTTGCTCATAGTAAAAAGTCCCTAAAGAATAATAAGCAGAAACAGCTTCTGGATCGATTTCAATCGCCTTTTCGAAAAACTTCACCGCCCTTTCTAGTTCTCCAACCGCGGTCAAGACATTCCCAAAGTTAATATAAGCCGCAGGATCATCAGGCTGCTCGTCAATTTGCTCTGTAAAAAGTTTTAAAGCCTCTTCCATTTTTCCTTCTTTTAAAAACTTAATACCACGTAAATTTTTATCCATAAAAACACCTCTTATTTATTGTAAAATTATATCATAGGCACAAAATAAGCCAATAGTAGTAGGTTTACTTATCCACTACTTAATTGGGGTCCTCTTGTTTTTACTTTTGCATACTTCCCCCATGGATTTTATTATTTCCCTAGATTTTTTGCTATACTTCTGAGAGGATTTGCGCTTGTTCTTTTGGTTTTTGAATATTTCCCACACATTTTTGCACAAAAACCATAAAAAAGCAGAAAAACTCCTTACGAATGTTCTTCATAAGAAGTTTTTGTAAACAACCGAAAGTAAACGTCTTGACCATTAGCCTACATAAGTAAGCTTTTCACCATTTTTAAATACTTGATCAATTGTTCCTCCACCTAAGCACTCTTCCCCGTTATAAAAAACAACGGCTTGTCCTGGTGTTACAGCTCGAACTGGTTCATGGAACACGACTTTTGCTGTCTGATTTTCCAAAAGTTGAACCGTTACATGATGGTCTTGTTGACGATAACGAAATTTCGCTGTGCACGTAAATTCAGATGGTTTTTGCTTTTCTGAAACCCAGCTAATATTCGTCGCTATGATGGAATCAGAATAAAGAGCTTCATGGTGAAACCCTTGACCTACAAATAGTACATTACGCTCTAAGTCTTTACCGATGACAAACCATGGGTCGCCGGAGCCACCAATACCAAGTCCATGGCGTTGACCAATTGTGTAATACATTAAGCCATCATGAATTCCCTTGACTTCCCCATCCATCGTTTCCATTTTTCCTTTTTGCGCTGGTAAGTAGTGACTCAAGAATTCTTTAAAGTTTCTCTCCCCAATAAAACAAATCCCTGTACTATCTTTTTTCGTTGCAGTAGCAAGGCCAACTTCACTGGCTATTTCCCGGACTCGTCTTTTTTCCATATCTCCTATTGGAAACATCACTTTTTCTAGTTGCTTTTGTGATAACTGATTGAGAAAATAAGTTTGATCCTTATTGTCATCAAGGCCACGAAGCATTTTTACTTCGTCATCTTTTCTTTCTACTCGGGCATAATGACCTGTCGCAAGGAAATCTGCGCCTAAGTTCATCGCATGGTCTAAAAACGCTTTAAATTTAATTTCTTTATTGCACATTACATCTGGGTTTGGTGTCCGACCTTTTTTATATTCATCAAGAAAATAAGTAAACACTTTATCCCAATATTGTTTTTCAAAGTTTACAGCATAATAGGGGATGCCGATTTGGTTACAAACACGGATCACATCATCATAATCCTCAGTGGCAGTGCATACTCCAGATTCATCTGTATCATCCCAGTTCTTCATAAAAACGCCGATGACATCATATCCTTGCTCTTTTAAAAGTAAAGCGGCGACAGAAGAATCCACGCCACCTGACATCCCTACAACGACGCGTGTATCCTTTGGTGACTTTTCTTTCATAGGATCATCCTCTTTCTAATACCTTAAACGATTGATAATAGAGGAAATCGTTTCTCCTACTTTTACGATTTCGTCTTCATGATTCGTCATTCCAAAACTAAAACGAATCGAATTCTGTAAACGTTCAGACTCTTTTCCAAACATGGCCACCAATACGTGGGATGGCTCAATAGATCCTGCTGTACATGCTGAACCACTTGAAACGGCGATGCCAGCTAGGTCTAAATTCACTAACATTGCTTCTACATCTGTTCCGGGAAAACTTAAATTTAAAACATGTGGTAAAGAGTTTTTAGCAGAACCATTGATGTGAAATTCAACCCCTTTTGATTTTAATACTTGCATGAGGCCTTGTTTGTATTCTGCATACTTTTTATTTCTTTCATCTATTGTTTGTTGTGCTATTTCTACAGCTTTAGCAAACGCCGCTATCGAAGCGATATTCTCGGTTCCTGCTCTTCTTTTTCTTTCCTGTTCTCCACCAAAGAATCTTTTTTCAAATTTGGCCCCTTCTTTCACAAACAAGAAGCCAATTCCCTTTGGACCATTTATTTTATGGGCAGAAACAGAAAGAAAATCCACGTGAAGTTTTCGAATGTCGATTTTTTCTACTCCGTAAGCTTGAACAGCATCCGTATGGAATAATGCTGAGTGATGTTGTAATAATTGTCCAATTTCAGCAATGGGTTGCAAACTCCCCACCTCATTATTCCCATACA
This sequence comes from Oikeobacillus pervagus, assembly GCF_030813365.1. Classification (NCBI taxonomy): domain Bacteria; kingdom Bacillati; phylum Bacillota; class Bacilli; order Caryophanales; family Bacillaceae; genus Oikeobacillus; species Oikeobacillus pervagus. Next base: position 80,096 of record NZ_JAUSUC010000008.1, on the reverse strand, counting down.
TAATCGATACTAAAATGGTGTCCTCCCTCAATGCACTTTTCACATCATCTACAGAAATAACCCCTTCTTCATTGACGGGTAAATAGGTAATGTCAAATCCTTCTTTTTCAAGGAATTCACATGTATGCAATACAGCATGATGTTCAATAGAGGAGGTAATAATATGTTTACCATTTGCTTTCAACGCACGGGCAGCTCCAATAATAGCTAAATTATCCGCTTCTGTTCCACCACTCGTAAAAATGATTTCATGGAATTTGGCACCTACACTAGCAGCAATGGTCGTTCTAGCTTGGTCGAGAATATGTCTCGATTCTCTCCCAAACGAATGAATGCTAGAGGGGTTCCCGTAATGATTTATTAAAACATCTCTCATTACCTCTACTACTTCTGGATGTACAGGAGTAGTCGCTGCGTGATCAAGGTAAATGCGTTGCATCCAATTTCCTCCTTAGATATTCGCTCTTTCTCAAAAAATGTTGGTTTAGAGACCTTGGAAGATTCTCGAAAAAAGCCTAATTTTATTCGTAATAAATATTAAATATAGAACATATAGGCATCAGATTCTCCATCATCTGTGTAACTTGCCATATCCTCTAATGTTGTATTATCTAATACATCTTTTACAGCATCGCGAATTCGAATCCATAATTCTCGTTTTGCTGGCTCTTCATCTTCAATCCCCTCAACAGGGCTAATCGGACCTTCTAGCACACGAATAATATCGCCTGCAGTGATCTTTGTTGGATCATTCCCTAATATATATCCCCCGTAAGCTCCACGGATACTCTTCACAAGACCCGCATTTCGTAAAGGAGCAATTAACTGTTCTAAATAATGTTCTGATAAATCATGCGACTGAGCAATCATTCTTAGGGAGGTTGGGCCTTCCCCGTGCCTCTTCGCCAATTCAATCATGATTGTTAATCCATAACGTCCCTTAGTTGATATTTTCATAAATTTACACCTCTATTATTTATTCCTTGTTTAGATCGTTCGAATTTTTTTAAAATGGTATCGGTTAACATTTGACATTGGGGAATCGATAAGCCTGAAACCGTCCCCATAAAAAAAGTAATCATAATTGTACCTATGTGAACAGGTCCTCCAAGTTGCCATCCGACAAACAAAACAACCACTTCCATTCCACGACGAACATGGGCAATTTTCCAACCTGTTTTTTGGATAACAGCCAACATAAAGCTATCCCGAGGTCCTGCTCCCATTTGGGCAGAAATATATAGTCCCATACCATAACCCGTAATGATTATACCAAATACGAACATGATACACTTTAAAAATAAACTTTCTGGTGTTGCTAAAAATGAGAAACTTAAATACATATCAATAAACATACCGACTAATACCATATTTAAGTAAGCACCGAACTTAGGCCATTCTTGCATGAGAATCGAAGCGGATATAAGAACACAAAATCCAACAATAATGGACCACGTTCCTACTGTTAAACCAATTTGTTGAAATAACCCAACATGCAATACATCCCATGGCATCGCGCCTAAATCGGCACGTATAAGCATGACGATGCCGAGTGACATGATTAATAAACCTAGCATGAAAATGATGAGCCTTGCCAATACATTCCCTTTTCTTTTGTTCATGACCCATCTCCTTATGCGTTTTCTTTAGCGTACTGATCGCAAAAGTCGGGATAGTAGAAATCCTATTTTCCTAAAGTGAAGAGAAAACAACTTCAATTCATCAAGTTTTAACAATAATGATTGCTTTTGTCATTATAGCAATTTACAAGGGAACTTTCCATATTCGTAATTGGAGGAAATTGATTTTGTCCCGTCTACGACCCTCTAGACTCTTTTCTTTGACCTTCCTCCCCTGTATGATAAATTAAAAATAAGAGAGTAATAAAGAGGAAGGAAAATAAAAATGAAGCCATTAGCTTTTAGAATGCGACCAAAAACAATTGATGAAATCGTTGGACAACAACATCTCGTCGGCGAAGGAAAAATAATTCGGAGAATGGTAGAAACGAAACAGCTATCCTCTATGATTTTATACGGGCCACCTGGGATTGGGAAAACTTCTATTGCTAGTGCGATTGCTGGGAGTACGAAATATGCCTTTCGTACTCTTAATGCTGTAACAAGCAATAAAAAGGATATGGCAATCATCGCTGAAGAGGCAAAGATGTCAGGAAAAGTAATTCTACTTCTTGATGAAGTCCACCGTCTCGACAAAGGAAAACAAGATTACTTACTGCCTTTTTTGGAAAATGGCATGATCACTCTCATTGGGGCCACAACGAGTAATCCTTACCATGCGATCAATCCCGCCATTCGTAGTCGTTGTCAAATTTTTGAATTATATCCCCTTTCAGCGGAGGAAATTACGTTCACTTTACAAAGGGCACTGTATGATGACGAAAACGGGTTAGGGGAATATGATGTGCAAATTAATGAGGATGCACTCCACCATTTTGCTGAAGCGAGTTTCGGGGATGTTCGCAGTTCCTTAAATGCTCTAGAATTAGCTGTCCTATCAACTAAGCCTAATGATGAAGGCGTCATCTGTATTTCTATGGAAGTGGCAGAGGAATGCTTACAGAAGAAAAGCTTTTTCATTGATAAAGATGGAGATGGGCATTATGACGTACTAAGCGCCTTTCAAAAGTCCATTAGAGGGAGCGATGTGAATGCCGCCCTTCATTATTTAGCGAGACTCATTGAAGCGGAAGACTTGCCAAGTATCACACGCCGACTCCTTGTGATCGCATATGAGGACATCGGATTAGCTAGTCCTCAAGCTGGGCCGAGAGCGCTTGCCGCTATTCAAACGGCAGAAAAGATTGGCTTCCCTGAAGCACGGATCCCACTTGCGGCTGTTGTGATTGAATTATGCTTGTCTCCAAAATCAAATTCAGCTTATAAAGCAATTGATGCTGCTATCGCGGACCTTCGCATTGGAAAAACGGGGGAAGTTCCAAAACATTTAAAGGATTCACATTATAAGGGAGCAAAGGAAATGGGAAGAGGAATCGAGTACAAATACCCCCATCATTATGATTCAGGTTGGGTAAAACAACAATATCTTCCAGATCGAATCAAGCATGCTACTTACTATCATCCGAAAAAAACAGGGAAATTTGAAACAGCCCTTTCAACTGTATATGAAAATATCCAAAAGCAGGCAAAAGATTTATAAAAAATGAAAGGGTCTGTCTCAAAAGGAATTAACCTCTTTACGGGAGACAGACCCTAAAAAATGATCCTAGCTGAATGGGTGAAAAACATCCACCTCAAAATGGTGAAAAATCAAAGATGCTAGTGAAGAATAACTGCTCCTATGGGTCAAACAGCGGAAAGGATGTGACTTTCCAGTCGAACCATAGAGATTGGTTCTTTAGCGTGGCAAGTTCAACTAGCATTCAGTCGGTATGAAGCCCCCACTGAATGGAGTTTCACTTTATGCCGCGACATCACGCTTATTAAAGAAAAAGAAGGTAATGAATTGAAATAGAACAAAATAAATAATCAACATCGTAACAGAAAAGGCTGGTGTCATTCCTTCAATTAATACTGTGCCATTTTCATATTGCATTAAATCTGTATTCGCAAATAAAATGTATTTCGCCCAATCAAATTTAGTTGAAATTAAATACGTGACCGTTCCCCCAGTAAACAACAAGAAAAGAGAAATCCCAATTGCCAAGGAACTATTTCGGAAGACAGAAGAAATTAAAAAGGCTAGGGTTGACAGCATAAAAATACCGATCGAATTCAATAAATAGAATTTGATTAAATGTAAAAACATACTTTGTTCTACAACTTCCCCATCAATATAAGCTAAATACGTATTTTCTCCGCCAGTTCCAAATAAAATCGCCCCTAAAATAAACGATAAACTGAACATTAAAGCTAGCATCGTGACACCAAAAAGCATAACCGTAATATATTTCGAGATTAAGATTTTAGAACGGCTAATCGGACGAATCAGGAGTAATTTCACTGTTCCCCACGTAAATTCACTTGCGACAATTCCTGCAGCGATCACGATGACAAACAACCCAACAATTTGAATTAAATCAGAAGCATTCATTGTGAAAGACCAAACTGATTCTTTTGAATATGGTGTAAGATTATGCTCGATCCGGTATTCATTAATCGCTACTTCCTTCTCTAAATACTGCTTATAAGATTTACTTATGTCGCCATTCTCTAATTGCTTTTTATGGTTCACATTTTCCTGAGTTAGTTCCTTTTTCCAATCGCCTTGATCATCTCCAGTATTTTTCACCTCATTATACTTCGATAAACTAGCTAAACCACCAACCATTAAGACAAGTAACCCAATCATCACATAGGTACCTGGTCGTTTAAAGATCTTGATCCATTCATTGATTATTAATTTAAACATGGACTAACCCTCTCTCCTTATCCGTTATTTCTAGGAATCTATCTTCTAAAGATTTAGTTACTGATTTTACTTCATAAACTCGAACCCCTTCTTGAATGAATAGTGATAGAATGTCTGGTATATATTGCTTCGAGCATTCCACAACGAGATGCTGATCGACGATTTTCTCATGAAATTGGGAAAACGATTGTTTTAACGCTTTTGCCGCTACATGAATGTCATCTACCTCAAAAGAATAAGTTTCCTCATTCCCGTTCACAAATTCATTCACCATTTGTACATCGATTAATTTCCCGTTTTGAATGATTCCGATTCTGTCACACATCATTTCCATTTCTGATAGTAGGTGACTGGACACAATGACAGCCATGCCTTTTTTTTCTGCAAGCATTCGAATATGATCCCTAATTTCGCGAATTCCTGCTGGATCTAATCCATTCGTCGGCTCATCCAAAATGAGTACTTGGGGATCATGCAAAAGGGATTGTGCTAATCCTAATCTCTGTCTCATTCCAAGTGAATAGGTCTTGACTTTATCATGAATACGTTCAGTCAGCCCAACTAATTTCACCACTTCATCTATTTTTTTCTTAGAAATATTTCCATTCATTCGAGCAAACTGTTTCAAATTCTCATAACCAGATAAAAATTTATACATTTCCGGGTTCTCTACAATAGCCCCAATTTGACGAACGGCTTTTTCGAAATCTTTCCGAATACTATACCCACAAATCGTAATATCTCCCTCAGTCATCCCCATAAGTCCAACAATCATTCGTATAGTCGTTGTTTTCCCTGCACCATTCGGCCCTAAAAAGCCAAATACTTCTCCCTTCTGAATATCAAATGTAAGGGAATCAATAATTTTTTTCCCCTTAATAACTTTCGAAATATTCTTAATCTGTACACATGTTTCCATTTCATTTCACTCCTATTGATAAGATTGACTTTTCAACCACTGCAAGACCGATAAACCTTGTTCTTCTCTTAAGACTTCCACATCACAATGATTGAGAATTTGACCGTTATTTATAATAAAAGCTTCCTCAAGAATAGGTTCAATTTCATCAACTTCATGTGTCGCAATGATCACCGTTTGTTCACCGAAATCAACGAAGGATACAAGCCCTTTGACAATCGATTCTCGAACCATTGGATCAAGACCTGAGAATGGCTCATCTAATAACACGATCGGAACTTTTCTTGACAAAGTAAGAACGAGCTTTAATCGTCCACGTTGTCCTTTCGAAAGTGATTTTATTTTTTGGTTCGGTTGTAATTTCATAAAACTTAATAATTCTTTCGCTTTCTCTGTTTGAAAATCAGAAAATCGTGAGGTAAAAAACTCAATCATTTGTTTGATTGTAAAGTTTTTATAGAGCATTTCTCCATCTGCTAAATAGGCAATATCTGAAGCGATTTTTCTTGTGACTTCTTTGTTATTCACGGAAATTTGACCACTTGTTGGATGAATCAATCCTGCAATCATCTTTAAAGTGGTGGATTTGCCACTCCCATTCGGACCTAATAATCCATAAATCCTTCCCTTGTAAAAGGTGGCTGTAATTCCATCCACAGCCCGGTGTGAGCCATATTTCTTCACGATATTTTTTAGATGTATCATTTTCTATCCCCACCTTCTTGCAAAAACACGGTTAACTCCTCGATCATTTCATCACTATTGACACCAACTTCTCTCATATTCCTAACAAAAGACTCGATCATTTCCTTTTGGAGTTGTTTTCGTATGATCAATTTCATTTCACTATCTTCTGTTAAAAATGTCCCTTGACCGCGTCTTGACTCAACAATCCCCATTTGCTCCAACTCCCTATACGTTCTTTGAATCGTATTCGGATTCACTCCCGATTGAATCGCCATCTCCCTCACAGATGGTAATTTTTCTCCAACAGAAAGCTCTCCGCGAACAAACTGATACATAATGCGATCCGCAATTTGGATATAAATGGGTTTTGATGCTTTGAATTCTTCTGTCATCATTTACACCTCAACTTTACGATCTAAGAGCTTGCTAGCGAGATAAAAGAGTAGCACGATAAATCCAATTGAGATAAAAAGGTCAATCATCGGAATTTCTAATCGTCCTTCTAAGTAATTCGTTCCCCTAGTAAATCCAATATTGTAATCCATTTTGACATCTATTACCCAATAGTGAAGTAGATTTTGAACTACATCGAGTTGATTGATTTTTTCCACAACATATTGAAATAGAATATATCCACTGAGGATGATGAACCATCGCATTTTCTTCATCCAAGGAAATTGGGTTAACGAATGGTATACCGTCCATAAAAAGAGGCACCAACAAGAAAAATAGATTCCAGCGAATATGAGAGTTCCATTCAAGAAAAATCCTTCACGATAAGGAATTACATTTCCTGGTATATCCAAATATTGAATTGAAAAAAATTTCATATGCACTAGTGCAATTACATCAATTATGAATAAGGAAACGAGAAAATAGATAAGAGACACTAATAACTTAGACAATAATAAGGTGATACTACTGGATGTACTGTGAAGCCAATATTGGCTTTTTTCTTCTTCCCGGAGCAATATATATAAAAACCCTGGGAGCAATACGACATGGGTGAAATAGATGAAAGCGATCACACCAAGGAGTAAAGGCATTGAATCATTATAATTAGCTAAAGCAACGCCCATCATGAATAGGATGAATAGTATAATCATCCATGTAAAAAATGCCCCACGTAAAAGCAAAAAATCCTTTCTTACTAACCCCTGGAATTTTCCCATTCCAATCCCTCCACGTATTACTGTACTATTTATCTAATACACTAACTGTGCTATACTCATAGTACACTGTGACAAATGGATAAGTCAATACTATTTTTTCATTTTTTTACAAAAAGGCTTTTCCATTAGTTCACAAAGCCCTTATAGTGAAACTTCATTCAATTAATGTTTTAAAGATGGAAAAAAGAAGGAAGTCCTTAAGCATCAATTTGTGCTTCTAGGACTTCCTTTTTTTCATCAGCTATTTACCCGTTGGATCGAAATATCTTTTAACAATTGATTGGCCACATAGCTTCCCATAATTAATCCACATACAGACGGAACGAAAGCATTAGAGGATGGTGGCATTTTGGCTTTTCGAATATCCGCCTCTTCGTTTCCTACTACCTTCCTCACATCTTCACGAATAACGATGGGGCTTTCATCGGAGAACACAACAGGTATTCCCTTCCGAATTCCCTCTTTCCGAAGTCGCGTTCTGATGACCTTTGCAATTGGATCTGTATGTGTTTTTGAAATATCAGCAATTTTGAATCGAGTAGGATCTGTTTTGTTCGCTGCCCCCATGCTTGAGATAATCGGAATATTTCGTCGCAAACATTCTTTCATCAAATGAATTTTATAAGCTATGGTATCAGAAGCATCAATCACAAAGTCAAGGCCATAGCTAAAAAACTGCTCATAGGTTTCTTCTGTATAGAACATTTTCAATGCGATTACTTCACATTCTGGGTTGATATCTTTAATTCTTTCTTTCATGATCTCTACTTTTGGTTGCCCGATTGTGGATAATAGAGCAGGCAACTGACGATTGATATTCGTGATATCCACTGTATCTTTATCAACAAGGATTAATCGACCTACACCTGAACGGGCTAATGATTCAACGGAGAAAGAACCGACTCCTCCTACCCCAAGAATGGCTACTGTACTATTCTTTAATATATTTAATCCTTCTTTTCCTATCGCTAACTCATTTCGAGAAAATTGGTGAAGCATTGATCATCACTCCATGTCTAGTCTAGTAAAGGTATTATTTCCGATAGGATTAATCATAACGTAAAAAGAATGACGGTTTCAATAAAAAATTCTTGTTTTTATGATGTTCTTCTTTCAAAAACAAAAGCTACTGTCTACTACTTTTCGTATTTAATAAATAAACCACTGATTCACATAACAGTGGTAAAAAAGGCAAAAAAAAGCGACGGGTCCCAATCGTGCCGTCACATGGATCTAAATGTTTTGAACCTGCTCCCTGCAGGTGGGTGTTCTATTCTAAGTTTAGTAAGTCCTCGTATAAGGCATTTACGCTACTTAAAAACTCCGAACTCCCGGATTAAGAAATGTTAGGTCAAAACAGATAGTAAAAGAACGTACACATCAGGACTCGTCTTTTCTTGAGATTATTTTATCACAGAGAAATAATGTTTTCAACGAATTTCAAGAAGGAATTTTAGTCAAATTTTTTAACATGAAGTGACAAACTTAATTCTCTTAATTGATCAAAACTTACTTCCCCTGGTGCATCAGTTAATAAGCAACTTGCACTTGCTGTTTTCGGGAATGCGATCGTATCCCGTAAATTTGAACGACCTGCTAACAGCATCACCATACGATCTAAACCAAGAGCAATTCCCCCATGTGGTGGTGTTCCATATTCAAATGCCTCCAGTAAAAAGCCAAACTGTTCTTTCGCTTCTTCTCCTGTAAATCCAAGAGCTTTGAACATTTTTTCTTGGATATCTCGTTCAAAAATACGAAGTGAACCTCCACCTAGTTCATATCCATTTAGTACAATATCATAAGCCTGAGCTCTTACTTTTCCTGGCTCTTCCTCAAAGAGATCAAGATCTTCTCTCACAGGCATTGTAAATGGATGATGTGCTGCATGGTAACGTCTTTCATTTTCGTCATATTCAAGAAGTGGCCAATCTGTTACCCATAAGAAATTAAATAGGCTTTCATCAATTAGGCCTAATTCTTTTCCTAATTTCAGGCGAAGAGCCCCTAATGCATCCGCAACGACGGATTTTTGATCGGCAACAAATAATAATAAATCCCCTTCAGTTGCTTCAGCCGCATGTGTAATTTGCGCTTGTTCCTCTTCATTAAAGAATTTAGAAATCGGACCTTTCAATCCATCTGCTTCTACCTTAAACCAAGCTAATCCTTTCGCACCATACCTTGCGACAAACTCTGTTAAACCGTCAATATCTTTACGTGAGTATTTTTCTGAAGCTTGCTTTGCATTAATAAGCTTAACTTGTCCACCTGTCGCAACAGCACTCGCAAACACTTTAAAACCTGAATCTTTCACCACTTCAGAAACATCTACTAGTTCCATGGCAAAGCGTGTATCTGGTTTATCTGAGCCGAATCGTGCCATTGCCTCATTATACGACATTCTTGGGAAAGAATCTTGAATATCGAGTCCTTTTACTTCTTTCATTACGCGTTTAAGCATTTTTTCTGCCATATTCATAATATCTTCTTGGCTCATGAAGCTTGTCTCAATATCAACTTGCGTAAATTCTGGTTGACGGTCTGCACGCAAATCCTCATCACGGAAGCAACGGGCAATTTGATAATAACGGTCAAATCCTGAAACCATTAATAATTGCTTAAAAAGTTGTGGAGATTGTGGTAAAGCATAAAATTCCCCTTCATGGACACGACTTGGAACTAAATAATCTCGCGCTCCTTCAGGCGTACTTTTCGTTAAAATAGGCGTTTCCACATCAATAAAGCCTTCTTCATCTAAGTATTGACGAATAGACTTTGTAACATTGTGACGCATTTTAAATGTTTCAAACATAACAGGTCTTCTTAAATCCATATAACGATATTTTAAACGAATATCTTCAGAGACCTCTGTTTGGTCTTCAATGACAAATGGTGGTGTTTTCGCTTCGTTAATAATCGTCAATTCTTGTGCCTGTACTTCAATTTTCCCTGTTGCAATATTTTCGTTTACTGTGCTTTCATCCCGCTTTACGACTTTCCCTTTAATATCTAATACATACTCATTTCTGACCTTATCTGCGATTTCTAAAGCCTCTTTAGATGATTCTGGGCTAAACACGACTTGGACAATTCCTGAGCGATCACGTAAATCAATAAAAATTAACCCACCAAGGTCTCTTCTTCTTTGCACCCATCCCTTAAGTATGACAACTTCTCCAATTTGATTTTCTGTTATTTCTCCACAATAATACGATCTACCAAACATTATTTTCCCTCCACGATCTGACAAAATTCTTCTATAAATTGATTAAGAGAAAGCTCTTTCTGTTCTCCACTTTCCATATTTTTAAGATTGATGATTTGAGAGTTTAGCTCATCTTCCCCTAATATCGCCACAAAACGGGCTTGTAAGCGATCCGCTGCTTTCATTTGGGCCTTCATTTTACGTTGTTGATAATCACGTTCCGCACTGAAACCAGCTTCTCTTAAATCTTGGAGTAATTTCACCGTATAATCTGCGGCTTTATCTCCTAAAGATACGATATAACAATCTATTCCTTTACTGATGGGTAATTCAACCCCTTCAGCTTCTAAAGCTGAAAGCAAGCGTTCAATACTAAAGGCAAATCCAATTCCCGGAATTTCCGGACCGCCCATTTGTTTCACTAAACCGTGATAACGACCGCCACCACATAAGGTCGTTATCGCCCCAAACCCTTCGGCATTACTCATGATTTCAAATGCAGTATGGTTGTAATAATCAAGACCTCTAACAAGTGTTGGATCCACCACAAACTCAATATTTAAAAGTTGTAGATAATGTTTGACCTTTTCAAAGTACTGGCGAGAAGATTCATTTAAATATTGTAAAATCGATGGAGCAGAATTCATTAATTCATGATCACGATCTTTTTTACAATCTAAAATACGAAGTGGATTCTTTTCCAAACGATTTTGGCAGTCCGAACAAAATTCATCAATTCTAGGTTGGAAATGTTGGATTAACGCTTCTCGGTGAGCGATGCGGCTTTCCTGATCCCCAAGTGAATTGATGACTAATTGGATGTTTTTCAATCCTACTTTTCGATAAATGGACATCACTAATGAAATAACCTCTGCATCTATGGCCGGATCTTCACTGCCGATCGCTTCAACGCCAAATTGAACAAATTGGCGATAACGGCCTGATTGAGGTCTTTCATAACGGAACATAGGTCCTGAATAAAAAAGTTTCACTGGCTGATTCGGGTCGCCATACATTTTATTCTCTACAAAGGACCGAACAACTGCTGCAGTCCCCTCAGGACGTAATGTTAAACTGCGATCTCCTTTGTCCGTAAAGGTGTACATTTCTTTTTGGACGATGTCGGTTGTATCCCCAACCCCTCTTTCAAACAATTCGGTATGTTCAAAAATGGGGGTGCGGATCCCCTTGTATTGGAATTTATCACATATCTCTTCCGCTATCCGTTCTATGTATTGCCATTTTTCTACCTCACCCGGTAATATATCTTGTGTACCGCGAGGAATTTTCACAGCCATGATTTTGCCTCCTTCTTCAGTAAAAATCATTCAAATGAAAAGGAATGTACCCGATACAAAATAAAAAACTCCCGTCCCCTGAAAATATCAAGGGACGGGAGTTGAATCCCGTGGTACCACCCTAGTTGAAGTTTGATAACTTCCACTCGTTCAGTTAACGCCTGTAACGTTCTCACCTACTAAATAGACACATCTTTCAGCAAGAAACCTAAGGAGTGTTCTTTCATTAAGCAGCGATGAGAAATGTTTTCAGCCCCAAGACATTTCCTCTCTATGCATCCGTTCTTAACTACTTTTCTCCCTCAACGGTTTTGAATTCAATAAGCTATAATCTATAGTATATGAAATATTTCACGAACGTTCAAGTTTCTTTTTTAACAATTGTACCTCTCTTAACGATAATCCAAATTCTGAAGCTAATTCGATTGAATTGGACTCTTGCTCCTTCTGGATAAAATGATGAAAATCAACCCCAAATATTTGGTTCTCACCATTTGAACTCATCAAACTTTTTTCATTTGCGCGCACTTTCGTCATCCCACCTTTCTTCTCTTATGTATCTTTTCCAATTTAGAAAAAAACTTACACAAAGAAAGGATTTTTTACTTTTTGAAACGAATGGAGTAAAAAAGAGAAAAATTTGGAGGGGGTTGAATTATCATTAAACGATTTCTCATCTTGGTGGTTATTGCTTTTTTTCTTGTCCCTTTACTAATGAAGGGGAATGTCGTTAGAGCAAAATCAAACATGTTGATTGTCACAACGTCTAAGTCTAATGTTCGAGAAGGTCCTGGTTTATCCTTCCCGATCATTGGGAAAGTTCAAAAGGGAGAGCTATTTTCCTCAACTCAAATGGAAAATAAATGGTATCAAATCGAACACCCTAGTGGAAAAAAGGGGTGGATAGCAGGCTGGTTAGTAGAGGAAAGGAATCCAAACGAAAAGAAAGGAAGGATCACGGTAGATGGGTTACGACTCAGGAATGGTCCAAGTGAAACCGATGGTGTACTAGAAACTTTACCTAAAGGTATCGAAGTGAACATATTAGGGCAAAAAAGGGAGTGGTTGAAAGTAGAAACTCCGTATGGGTCAGGATGGATTCACCAGGACTATGTAAATATCGAAAAAAAATCATCCCCTAAAGAAATCAAATTACAAAAACCACCGAGCAAAATAGGTGTGATTATCGGCGATCAACTAAATGTACGGGAAGAGCCCAGCCTATCTTCTAATATCAAGAACCAATTAAAAATTGGTGATGAAGTTCAAATATTAGGGCTATACAATGAATGGGTTCGGATTAAAACAGAGCAAGAATCTGGGTGGATTCATCAATCATTCGTTAAATTTGAAAATAACAGGAAAGATTCATCTACCCCTCAAGAGGAAGTCGTAATTTTATACAATGGCACCAAAATTCGAGAAAAGGCCACAACGAAATCTTCCATCCTCGCTTTTGTCCAACAAGGAGATCGGTATACCGTTCTTTCCAAAGAAGGCGACTGGTTTAAAATTTCTCTTCCCTACCAACAGGAGGGGTATATAGCGAGTTGGGTCGTTTCGTACAAAACGGTCCAAAAGAAAAAACAGGCTCGAAAAGGAGGGCTGAAAGGAAAAACCATTATCCTTGATCCAGGACATGGCGGCGAGGATCGAGGCACAACAGGAGTGAAAGGAACATTCGAAAAATTCCTAACTTTAAGAACAGCTGAACAATTATATCAAAAGTTACAAAAAGCGGGGGCTAATGTCATTTTAACGAGAGATCATGATTCAAATGTATCATTACCACTTCGAGTGGCGATTGCGAAAATTTATGATGCCGATGCATTTATTAGTATTCATTATGATAGTATAAAAGATCCAACAATCAACGGCTTTACTACCTATTATTATCATAATGATGATCGAGAGCTAGCCAAACAGATCCATAAAGGGTTGAAGCAATCGATTTCCCTATCCGATCGAGGGGTTCATTTTGGAAATTATCATGTCTTAAGACAAAACCCACAACCTTCCATTTTATTAGAATTGGGATTTTTAAGTAATAAAAAAGAGGAACAGAAGATTATTACAAATCCATATCAGGAAGTCACTACGAATGGAATATATAATGGCTTACGTTCTTATTTTTCTAAATAAGCTAAAAATATTCAATGGATTTTTTCTGTTTGTTATAGCGGAATAATAAGAAGAGCTGTTCCCGAAAAATGTTATCACACTAGAATTAACATTTATTCGGAACAGCCTCATTCTATGAAAGGATCTCTATTTACTCTCAAGGATAAGAGTCACAGGTCCGTCATTGATAAGTTTTACATCCATCATAGCTCCGAAAGAACCCGTCTCAACATGTACACCTTTTTCCTTAAGAAGCTCATTAAAATAATCATATATTTTTTCCGCATGCTCTGGTTTGGCCGCTTCCATAAAGTTGGGTCTACGTCCTTTACGGCAATCTCCATATAATGTGAATTGAGAGATCGAGAGAATGTGTCCACCAACATCTAAAAGCGATTTGTTCATTCTCCCTTCCTCATCTTCAAATATTCGTAAGTTTATAATTTTTTCTGCTAAATAAGAGGCTTCTTTTTCACTGTCATCATGTGTAATTCCTACTAAAAGGACAAAGCCAAATGGTATTTGTCCAATGACTTCATCTTGAACCTTAACACAGGCTTCTTTACTTCTTTGCAATACAACTTTCATTTACAACACCCTTAATTTAAAATTCTTCGAACAGAATAAATATCTGGAATTTGCTTTACTTTTTCCACTACTTTATGCAGATGGCTAATATTATGGATAAAAATTGAAATATTAATCTTGGCCATTTTATTTCGATCTGATCGACCTGAAACAGCATTAATATTTGTTTTCGTTTCACTTACAACTTGAAGTACTTCATTTAATAAACCTTGACGATCATATCCAGAAATTTCAATTTCCACAATATATTCTTTTTGATCGGCAGCTTTACTCTCCCATTCAACCGCAATTAATCGATCATGACACTGATCTGAATGCACATTCGGACAATCTGCCCGATGAACAGATACTCCCCGTCCTTTTGTAATATACCCCACAATTTCATCCCCAGGAACTGGGTTACAACATTTAGAAAGTCGAATAAGTAGGTTGTCAATTCCTTCTACTTTCACGCCAGTATTTTGTTTTCTCACTGGGGTAAAGGTAGGTTTTGATTCTTTAAGTGTTTCTTTAATGGTCTCTTCTTGGTCTCTTTTCTTTCGAAGCTTTTCCGTTAATCGATTTGTAATTTGCAAAGCGGTAATCCCATTATATCCAACCGCCGCATACATGTCTTCTTCATTAGAAAAATTGAATTTTTCCGCAACTCTTTTGACATTTTCAGGTGTTATGACTTCTTTTAAATCAAAGCTCATATTTCTAATTTCTTTTTCAACAAGCTCTCGTCCCTTTTCAACATTTTCCTCACGTCTTTGCTTTTTGAAAAATTGACGAATTTTATTTTTGGCTTGAGAAGTTTGGGCAAGTTTGATCCAATCCTGACTCGGTCCATAGGAATGCTTTGAAGTCAAAATTTCAATAATGTCACCCGTCTTCAGCTTATAATCAAGAGTGACCATCTTTCCATTAATTTTAGCCCCGATTGTTTTATTTCCGATTTCTGAGTGTATACGATAAGCAAAATCTATTGGGACAGACCCAGATGGTAACTCAAGTACATCTCCTTTTGGAGTAAAGACGAATACCATATCTGAAAATAGATCAATTTTTAAAGATTCCATAAATTCTTCAGCATCTGCTGCTTCATTTTGGAATTCTAGTATTTCTCTAAACCATGAAAGTTTCTTTTCAAATGATGCATTTTCATCAATCGTTTTTCCTTCTTTATAGGCCCAGTGTGCCGCCACCCCATACTCAGCAATTCGATGCATATCGATCGTACGAATTTGAACCTCTAGTGGATCCCCTTTTGGACCAATGACTGTCGTATGAAGGGATTGATACATATTTGGTTTTGGCATAGCAATATAATCTTTGAAGCGTCCAGGCATCGGCTTCCAGCATGTATGGATGATTCCCAATACGGCGTAACAATCTTTAATACTATTCACAATAATTCGAACAGCCAGTAAATCATAGATCTCATTAAATTGTTTCTTTTGGAGAACCATTTTACGATAAATACTGTAAATATGTTTTGGACGGCCATATAATTCTGCTTTAATCGAGACGTCTTTTAACCGATGTTTTACATCCTCAATAACTGCATCCAAATATTGTTCTCTTTCAGCACGTTTTCGTTTCATTAAATTGACGATTCGATAATATTGCTGTGGATTTAAATAGCGAAGCGCTGTATCCTCAAGCTCCCATTTAATTTTGGAAATCCCTAATCGATGTGCAAGTGGGGCAAAGATCTCTAATGTTTCGTTGGAAATTCTTCTTTGCTTTTCCATTGGCAAATGTTTCAATGTTCTCATATTATGAAGTCGGTCAGCCAATTTAATTAAGATCACTCGAATATCTTGTGCCATGGCAACAAACATTTTTCGATGATTTTCAGCTTGCTGTTCTTCTTTTGATTTATATTTAATTTTCCCGAGTTTTGTTACTCCATCTACAAGCATTGCGATTTCAGCATTAAAAGTATGTTCTAAATCTTCTAAAGTAACTTCGGTATCTTCGACTACATCATGTAAAAAACCGGCTGCTAATGTCGCCGGATCCATTTCTAAATCTGCTAATATCCCCGCCACTTGAATAGGATGAATAATATACGGTTCACCCGATTTGCGGTATTGTTCTTTATGAGCTTCCTTCGCAAATTCATATGCCTTATGAACTAGCTCGACATGCTCATCATTTAAATATTTTTTTGTACGATCTATCACTTGTTCGGCGGTTAACACTTGATCTTTCGCCATACGTTTAATCACCTTTACATTTATAGAAATATTTTTTCTCTACCTCATCGTTCCGTTTATCATTTTGTCAAAATTAATTAGTTATAACCTCTATTATCAGAAAAAAAACGTTGGATGTAAAGTCATCTTGCGAAAAATCTTTATGAAGATAACAAGAACCATCAAATCTCGACAATACTCACAATTATTTTTGATAAAAAAAGAGCACAGATGAGAAATCTAAACGAGTTCTCATTAGGGGGGACAAAATAAGCAAATCACATATAGCATCGCACACCTATTCGCAAATTGTGTGTAGGGGTTTTTATTGATATAAAGCCATTTGGGAAGTTTCGCAAAAGACCATTGATTTAAGTCAAACCCTCCCCAGAATACACAGATTACACCGAGAATGAAGTTGTGGAATGTTATTTAAACTGCATTCGTGAAGAAAAAAAGTTTAAAGAATGGGGATTAAAAAAGCGAAACAATAACGTTTTTTAAATCCAAGAAAACCCAAAGTAGTTGAAATTCACAGAAGAAACTATTTGGGAACAAGATGTAAATTTGACATTTCAATGTAAGAGCATTTCTTTGTAATGAGAAATGCTTTTTATTTTTGTCAAAATCAAAAGGATATTTTAATAACAACAATAATATAATAAAAAACAATATTAATTTATTGTAAAACGATATATCGTATGTTAAAGTCGTATTGTCATTAAATAAGTGAGGTGTTTTTTATGAAAGTTAAAGTAGGTTCTAGCACTTTCTTAAAGGTAATAATTTTTCTGATTGGAATTGCTGTGCTTGCCGTGTGTATAGTTTTGTTGCCTGAAGCAGCCAGAAGAGATGCGATAGAGCGTCCGGGTGATTATTCGCTATATCCACTTTTGGTATGTGCATATGGAATATGTATTACGTTTTCTGTGGCGTTGTATCAAGTATTGAAACTTTTAACCTATGTCGAAAAGAAAAATGCTTTCTCTGAGTTATGTCTTCAATCTTTGGAGGTAATAAAAAAATGCACTTTTACTGTCATTTTCTTCATTTTTTTAGCAATCGTTTATTTAAGGGTGCTTGCTCAATTCACAGATGATGATGCAACAGGTCCAATATCTCTATGTCTAATGGGCATCTTGGTAACAAGTATTGTCGCATCGATTGTGGACGTACTTCAAAAACCTATAAAAAATGTCTTGGATTCACAGCCAAAAAGCAATTAACTTTTTGAAATATACGAGAGGTGTTTTTTATGAAGAGAGCAACCACATATCGCAGTTAGTCCTATTGTTCTCCAAAGGGTTTTGCAAGAAACGATTAACATAAAATCAGAAAATGATTTGACGGTCTGAGGTGGAGGAAATGACAATTATTATTACTATTGATGTGACGTTAAAAAAACGAAAAATGAGCATAACGGAGCTTTCGAAGAAGGTTTGAATTCCTATGGCGAATCTTTCCTTTCCGGAAAAAATAGGAAAGCAAAAAAGGTTTGTTTTTCAACATTAGAAGCGATATGTAAGACTTTGGATTGTCAGCCAGGTGATATTTTGGAGTACAAAAGTGACGAGAACATACAATAAAAGCAAATAACAAATTTATTTAACGAGCGAAAGTCGATAGAGAATTTAAGGGGCTGTCCGAAAAGTAGTTTTCTAAGCCTAAATCGGTAAAATGCAAAACCCAAGAATGCTGTCATATCAACATTCTCGGGTTTTTAATTTGGGCAAAATTCATACTAAAATGGACTTTTGAGACAGCCCCTTCTTTGCGCTTATTAATGTTATTCACTCTGAGAATTGCATTGATATTAGGGAAAAAAATATAATGTGATTTGCAATGTTTGCACCTCAAAAGGAAACCCGTTAGATTTTTATCCAAGCTCCTTTTGTCATTAATTATATTGCTAAAATGTCTGTTGATTCATTATTCATTTTTGTTATTTTTATTGATATTTCATTGCTGAATTCAGTGTTTTTTAACTTTTATCCCCAAAAGGGAACCCATTATGAGAAATCCTTCTCTTAATAATGGATTAATGCATTAATATCGTATTTGTTTAATTTTTTGCGACCTTCTAAATAAGTAAGCTCGATTAAGAAGGCGATTCCTGCCACAACCCCGCCAAGTGATTCAACAAGTTTAATGGTTGCTTCAATTGTTCCACCAGTTGCTAATAAATCATCAATAATGAGAACTTTTTGTCCAGGTTTTACCGCATCTTTATGAATCGTTAAAACATCTTTTCCATATTCTAAACCGTAATCGACCTTCACCGTTTCACGAGGCAACTTCCCTTCTTTTCTAACAGGGGCAAAGCCAAGTCCGAGTGCATAAGCAACAGGACAGCCGATAATAAAACCACGTGCTTCTGGACCCACAATAAGATCGATTTCTTTTTCCTTCGCATACTCTACTATTTTGTCCGTAGCATATTTGAATGCTTCACCATTATCCATTAAGGTCGTAATGTCTTTAAATTCAACTCCTGGTTTAGGCCAATCTGGAACAATCGTAATATATTCTTTTAAATCCATGTCTTACTTCCTCCTCAAGAACCTAAAGCCCAACTCCCATTCGATGATCAAACCAGTTTTTTAGTTCATGATAAGGGGAATAGAGCAGTTCATTCTCTAATTCAAATTGTTGTTGTTTTTGCTGATAAGTGAAAGATTCACTCAAATCTCTTTTTTGCTTTACTTGGTTTAAACGAATAAAACCATTCTCTATTGTAACAAAATCTAGTTCAAAAAACACTTTTGACATAAAGGAAACTGTATCGCTTGTCCAGCCTTTGTATTTTGCCAATTCACTTCCATATCGTTTTAAATCAAATGATTTTCTTTTCATTAAGAAAGCATAGTACCATTTGAAATGATTTCTCGTTGGAATTGTGTGGAAGAACTGTAAGTTATTTTGGTAAAAGTACGCATAAATTCGTTCAGGTAAATCTTTGCTGATCACCGCTTCCAACCATTCCTTTGATGAGGGAAGATCAAGGAAGATAAGATTATTATCCTGAACAGGAAGTTGTTTAGCCTTCTCTAAACTATTTACATAAACACATTCTTCCTGTATAGATGAAACTGCGAGTGCATTCATCGTTTCTTCATTAAAAACAATGAAAAGTCGCTTACTTGGAAGGTGATGGATCCATTTTTGGATTGGCTTATTTCCTCTCATATCGAATAATTGCCAATGATCCACCTTAATATCTTGTAAAAAAATTTGCGGTTTACAAATGTTATTCCATTCATTAATAGAAAGCTCACCTATACACGACAATGTTGTATTAGGAGCGATTTGATCAGCATACTCTCCCATTCCAAATCCAATTCCATCTAGGGAAGAACCATTGCGTTCAATTTGTAATTTTAAATGGGTTTGATTCGTACCGATTTTTCTCATACTCACTAGTGAGACTTTTTCTAATAATATTTTTGGTTTTGGATTTTTCATCCCAAACGGAGCTAATAATTGAAGCTCCTCAATTGTAGATAATTGTACATCTTCCAGTTCAATCGATGCATCAAGCTCTGTTAACGGAATGAAATCCTCATCTGAAAGTTGTTCACTTGCCAGTCTATTTAATCTTTCACGAAGTTCTTCTACATCATGTATGTTCAACGTCATTCCTGCAGCCATCGGGTGGCCACCAAAATGAGGTAACAACTCGCGGCAAGAGGAGAGATTTTTAA
This sequence comes from Oikeobacillus pervagus, assembly GCF_030813365.1. Taxonomy (NCBI): domain Bacteria; kingdom Bacillati; phylum Bacillota; class Bacilli; order Caryophanales; family Bacillaceae; genus Oikeobacillus; species Oikeobacillus pervagus. Next base: position 59,827 of record NZ_JAUSUC010000008.1, on the reverse strand, counting down.
ATAAATCAAATCCAGCAATACTGCGCGCTGATCCTTTGGCAAGACCGGCTTCTACATCATAGCTTAAGACAATCGTTGGACGATAATATTTCTCCACTAGTCGGGACGCTACAATCCCTATGACTCCTGAATTCCAGCCTTCTTTTCCAATTACGAGTACCGAGTTCTCTTCTAGAGGAAATTGCGATTCAACCATTTCAATCGCTTCCTCGGTTATTTTCTGAACAATGGCTTGTCTTTCCTTATTGATTTGATCAATTTCATTCGCAAGATACTTGGCGGACTCTTCATCCTGTGTTAGCAATAACTCCACTGCAGGGTCAGCGCTGTCTAGGCGGCCAACAGCATTAAGTCGCGGAGCTAACATAAATCCAATGGTCTCTTCATTTATTGTCTCCATCTTTGTATCCGCAACTTTGCACATTGCTCGAATTCCTGGGCGACTTGTTTGTTGAAGTTTCTTTAATCCTGCTTTCGCAATCGAACGATTTTCACCAATAAGTGGTACCAAATCCGCAATCGTCCCAATAGCCACAAGATCAAGTAAATGATATGGGACTTTCCCATATAAGGCATGGGCTACTTTGAACGCAACACCTACCCCAGCTAAATATGGAAATGGATAATCCCCCTCTGGATGCTTCGGATGAATAATCGCTAACGCTTCTGGGAGTTCTGGACCTGGTTCATGGTGATCGGTAATGATCAAATCAATCCCAAGCTCTTTAGCCAAACCGGCCTCGCCAATCGCTGCAATCCCAGTATCGACAGTAATAATTAAATCGACCCCAATACTATGAGCCCAGCGAAAAGCCCCTTCATTTGGACCATATCCTTCAGTAAATCGATTCGGAATATAGAACTCAACATTTGCTCCTAGTTCCGTCAACACTGTCATCATAACGGATGTACTACTAACCCCATCCGCATCGTAATCTCCAAATATTAGAATCTGTTCATTATTTTCAATAGCTCTTTTAATTCGTTCTACGGCTACATCCATCCCTTTTAATAAAAAAGGATCATGGAAACTTTCTCCTTTTTCGAATAAAAAATACCGTGCAGATTCTGTATCACTCATTCCACGGTTTATTAATAACGAAGCTAATAATGGACTTATTTTTAAGTCACCGGATAATTGTTTTGCCATTTCGTGCTTTGTCTCACGAACAATCCAACGGGTCTTTGACTTTAACATACGTACCACCCCTTAACCTTCCCTATTATACAAAAGAGCATTCTCCGTTTCAATGAAAGCGGTTATAATCACCATTTCAATGGATGGATTTGACTATTTCCCGTTCACTTTTGATCATTTCCCATGAGGATTTGCGCTACTTATCCGATCTTTTGCGCGTCTTCTTCGGTTATTTGAACATTTCCCGTTTTATTTGATGATTTCCCGCTGTTTTTTGCGTTACTTCTTGTGGCACATCTTTATTCCGAAACAACTTAATTTTGCTTTTGTTTTTAAAAGAAAAAAAGAGCTACAGCAAAACTGTAACTCTTAAACTTGTGGTTCGTCTGACCAAGTCTTTTTCTCTTTATATGTTTTAATCGAGCCTTTGCGTTTTAGTTCTTTACCTTTCCACACTAGCCATAATTGAGCTGCGATGAACAGGGACGAATACGTACCTGAAATTAATCCGATTAATAAGGCGATCGAGAAGTTACGGATTGACTCACTTCCGAAGATGAGCAAGGCAATGACCGTCACAATCACAGTTAATACGGTATTAATCGAACGGGTTAATGTTTGACGTAAACTTTTATTCACGATATCAGCGAGCTCTTCATATGTTTTGATCCGCCGTTTTTTCTCTAAGTTTTCGCGAATACGGTCAAATGTAACGATCGTATCATTAATAGAGTAACCGATAATCGTTAAGATGGCTGCAATAAAGGTAATATCCACCTCTAGACGAGTTAAGCTAAAGATGGCAATGATAAAGAAGGCATCATGAATTAAGGCGATAACCGCACTGGCCCCCATGTAAAACTCAAAGCGAATCGCTACATAAATAATAATTCCCACAGCTGCAATGGCTAAAGCTTTCATCGCATTCTTCGCAAGTTCTTTACCAATAATCGGAGAAACGGTGCTGACATTTGGCTCATTTCCAAATTGTTCTTTAAAATGATTTTTTAAATGAGCGATCTCGTTTTTCGATAATACATCTTTAAACCGGGCTGTTCCGATATTTTTCTTTTCACCCGAAATAATAATATCATCTGTCGACAAGTTCACTTTCTCTAACTCAGTTGAAATCGCTTCTTTTGATAGCTGTTGTTCGGCAAGAATTTCCATCCGAGTACCACTTGAGAAATCAATCCCTAGGTTTAATCGGAAAATACCTAACACAATCATTCCCGCTACAATTGCGATGATGGAAAAAGCAAAAAATTTCCGATGGTGTTTAACAAAATCAAATTTATCAAATCTTGTTGTTAAATCTAAAGTATCCACGTTTTCTTTGATGTCATGGATATCGCTTTTCTTAACGCCAAACCAACCTGGTTTATTTCTAAGTAAACCACTTTTCACAAAGAGTCCTAGGAAAAGTCTAGATCCCCATACGGCTGTTAAAAAGCTGACCAAAATACTAATAATTAACATCGTCGCAAACCCTCTTACAGAGCTTGTCCCAAAATAGAATAGTACAGCACCAGCTAAAATCGTGGTGATGTTTGCATCTAATATCGTTAAAAATGAGTTCTTATTCCCAGCCTGAAAAGCCGATTTAATCGTCCTACCGACTCTTATCTCTTCTTTTATCCGTTCATACGTAATAATATTTGCATCAACGGCCATCCCGACTCCAAGGATTAAGGCCGCAATACCTGGAAGTGTAAGCACCCCGTTCATCCAATCAAATACTAAAAGAATTAAATAAATATAGATCGATAATGTAATCGTTGCGATAAAACCTGGTAAACGGTAATAAAAAAGCATAAACAAGAAAATAAGAGCGATCCCGATGATTCCAGATAGAACTGTTTTATCTAATGCTTGTTCCCCGAACTGAGCTCCTACAGAAGTAGAATAAATTTCTTTTAATTTAACTGGAAGAGATCCTGCATTGAGCAATCCAGCTAAATTACTCGCTTCTTCTACTGTAAAATCCCCTTCAATTGTTACTTCATCTGTCGTAAATACTTCATTTACGTTAGGAGAGGATAAAAATTTGGGATTTTCCTTGGCCACTTCCTTTTTAAAGGAATCTTTTCCCTCTTCAAAATCAAGCCAAATGACAAGTTGATTGTTCGGTGCCATACTGACAATTTTTTCTGTTACTTTTTCAAACTTTTTGCGATCTTTTAATTTCAAGGCAACGTTCGGACTTCCCTCTTGTGTAAAAGATTGCTTTGCTGCACCTTGCACAAGATCCGACCCGTCTAACATTAAGTTATCATCCACATCACGGAATGATAAATTTGCTTGTGTCGATAAGATCTTTCTTGCTTCATTTTGATCCTCTACCCCCGCAAGCTGAACACGAATACGGTGTCCTTCTTCAATTTGGATGCTCGGTTCACTAACACCCAACACATTGATCCGTTCTTCAAGTGCATTTGCTGTACTTGCCACTACTTTATCGGTGATTTTCTGACCTTCTTTCGCTGGTTTCACCTCGTATAGAACTTCAAAACCACCTTGAAGGTCGAGCCCGAGTTTAATGTTATTTACAATATCTTTCGTCGTTACCCCGATTGCACTCCCAATTAATAAAACGATTAGGAAAAAGGCAACGATCCGGCTCCGCTTTACCATTATGTAAGATCCTCCTTTATATGCACTGCCTTATTCACAGTGTAACTTCTATTTGTATGGGGAGTCCCCCTTCAACCGTAGTAATAAGTAGTCTAATTTAAGTAGACATCTACCTTAATCATCAACGTTACTATTATGAAGCAGAATATAAGGGCTGTCAATTTATACCCATTACGATAGCGATTGAATATTATCAATCTTGCTTATTCGGTTGAAGGAGTTGCTGCAATTCCTCTTCATTTATTTCGGTAAACCAATTGGGTGAACGAAAAGCTTCGATTGTTTTGTAGTTCATATAATCACCTGGTTTAATGGAGAGGATATCGCTGACCAATTGATAGACACGCACATCGCTCTCATATTTTTTCCATTTCTTCTTCGTTAAGTATTCCCAAAGTGAATCCACTTCAATTTGATCATAGCCTAACAGTTCCAATTCCTCAGCTTTACTATATAGTGCCGGTTTTAGTTTATAGAAAAAACGATCATAAGGATGCCCTTCCTTTTTCATCTATTCATCCCCTTTTTATGAACAACTTGTCATGCTTTGTCCATGATCATGCATATAAATCATTGTAAATGAATTTACCATTTTTGAGAAGGCAGGGAAAAAACATGTCTAAGTTTCTAAAGGGAACGATGATTTTGATGGTGGCAACCTTTATTACGAAAATATTGGGATTTGTAAATAGAATTGTAATTGCTCGTTTCATTGGAGAAGAAGGGGTGGGGCTTTATATGATGGCATTTCCAACGTTCATCCTCGTCCTTACGATGACACAGTTGGGTTTGCCTGTAGCTATTTCTAAAAATGTGGCAGAAGCGGAGGCTCGAGGGGATACAAAAAAAATCAAAAAAATTCTCGCCGTATCACTTACCACGACATTGTCCTTATCAGTCATTCTCACCCCTACACTATTCATTCTTGCTCCTTATTTAGCCAAAACGTTATTCACCGACCCTCGTACATACTATCCGCTAGTGGCAATCACTCCAGTTATTCCGATCATTGCCATATCTTCTGTCATTCGTGGATATTTTCAAGGGAAACAAAACATGAAGCCTGCTGCGATTTCACAAATTTTAGAACAGGTTGTCAGAATTACCTTTATCGCCGTCTTAACGAAAACCTTTTTGCCTTACGGGGTAGAATACGCGGCTGCAGCTGCAATGGTCGCCACCATTATTGGAGAAGTCATTGCATTAATCTACTTATTTACGATGTTTAAAATAAAAAAGAAATTTCGGGTGCGTCGCAACTTTTTTAAGGCGATTCATTCCGGTAAAGAAACATTAAATGATTTGATGAGAATCGCCCTTCCCACAACAGGAAGTCGGATGATTGGTTCCCTTTCTTGGTTTTTCGAACCTATTGTCGTCGCCCATAGTTTAGCCATTGCGGGAGTAGCTGCTACAATGGCAACGAAGCAGTACGGAATGCTGACGGGATATGCTTTACCGGTTTTATTTCTACCTTCCTTTATTACGATATCCTTATCGACTTCACTTGTACCAGCCATCAGTGAAGCAAATTCAAGCAAAAATTTCCGTCTCGTAGAACATCGTGTACAAGAAGCATTGCGATTTTGCTTAGTTTCTGGGGGGCTTGCTGTAATTGTTTTATATTTATATGCGGAGCCATTAATGCAAGTCATGTATGGTTCTACGAAAGGAGCCCCATTCATTCAGCTAATGGCACCCTTTTTTTTATTTTACTATTATCAAGGGCCGCTTCAGGCCGTATTACAAGCGCTTGATTTAGCCAATGCCGCCTTGATTAACAGTTTAATTGGGGCAATTGTAAAAATTGTGTTAATTTTCTTTTTAGCATCTCTTCCTACGTTTGGAATTTATGGAGCGGCACTGGGGATCGTAGCAGGAATATTATTAGTCACTCTACTCCATTTAGCAACTGTGATGAAAAAAATTGCGATTACCATTTATATTAGGGATTATTTGAAGTTCTTATTAATTGTAGTCATCACGATGTTCATTAGCCATTACGGGATTCATCATTTTCTTAAAGACCAGATGATCATTGTTCAGCTTTTAATCGGGATCTTCATCACTTCTTTCCTTTATCTTGCAGGTTCATTTTTATTTGGACTTTTAACTAAAAAAGATCTTGCCAAAATTCCGTTTATCAAGAAATTTTTCTGAAAAAAAAGAGGAATTCCCATTAGTTGGGGGGTGCCCCCCACTATTCATTCTTTGGGATCCTTTAAATCGATAAAAAATTGTCCATCTTGAAAGCTGCAAAAAGATATTTCCTTTATGCTTTTAAACCCGCGTTGTCTTAGCTCTTTTTTTAACCAAAACTCATTTAAGTTCAATTTATTCATGTGATCTTCCTGAATTTCACCATCGATAATTAGGGGCAATGTAAAAGAACCGTCTTTCCGTTTGTTTTCCTTTTTCATGACAGACAGATTTCCAGAAGGCTCTAATATTGCAAACTCTACATCTGCAATATTCCTTATGTCTTTTTCTCTTAACTGAAGCAGTAAATCGTCAAAATTATAGCGCTGCTTTCTCATCGCATTTTCGTCAATTTTCCCTTTATCAATAATAATAACGGGGTGACCATCAATAATATCACGAAACTTTTTACTTTTTAATGAAAACAAAGCAAAGAGAATTTGAATCGTAAGTAAAATCAACATTGGAACAATCGAGTGCATGAGAGGATCGTCATGTTTTTCAATCCCGATGACAGCTAATTCCCCCATCATTACAAATACGACCAAATCTAAAATACTTAATTCACCAATTTCTCTTTTTCCCATTAGACGAAAGATAATCAAAATTAATAAATATAAAATAATTGTCCTCGCTATGATTATGAAGTAATCCAAACTTATACCCCCGTTATCAAATACTCATCAAATTTAGTATGTGTATGGCCCTCAATAAACATGAAAGGCGTTTATTGGAAAAATGAGGGAAGGATTGGTTTTAGGAAGAGGTTTTTTCAGAAAATTTCATTCTATTATTTGAAAAGAGGAATATGCTTGTACTAAGTTCACTTTGTCCTAAGGAAAGGAGAGAGAAAAGATGAAAAGTTTCAGCCAGGCAATTCTATATGGTCTCCTAGCAATCTTTATGGTGATCATTGTGTTGAGTTTGATTTTTTCCATGATCCTAAAATTTACTTCATTACAAGAAACATCGATTCAATTACTTGTGACAATCCTTTCATTTTTCACTTTGTTTATGGGGGGATTTATTTCAGGTGGAAAAGGGAAACAAAAAGGTTGGTTAATCGGAGGTATAACAGGGGGGTTCTATACCGTTATTGTATTTTTATTTCAATATTTAGGCCATGACACTGTTTTCAATGGGGAGCAAATTATTTACCACGTCTGTTATATTCTAACCGCCATGATGGGTGGAGTATTAGGGGTTAATCTTTCTGGGGGGAAACCGAGAGAGAGCTAAAAGAAAAAATTAGGGGGCCTGAAAGTCATTGACTACTGCCGTCATCATATAGATATTTAGGTTGTAGTGGTTACAGAATCAGGACCCCTTCTTAATATACGGTTAAATATTCGATTGGACTTCACGAACGGCTGTACGGTCGTAAGTTAAACGACTGCCATCGCCACATAGAATGACGATTTTTCCTTCATCAATCGCATCTACGGTTCCGTGTAATCCTCCGATTGTGACAATCTTATCTCCTTTTTTCAACTCGTTCTGCATTTTCATCACTTGTTTTTGACGCTTTTGCTGCGGACGAATTAGCAAGAAGTAGAATAAGACGAACATAATGAGTAATGGAGCTAACGTAGCTAATTGTTCCATAATTTCACCCCTTTCTTTTGCAGAATATGAATAAATGAAATGCCTCTCTTAGAGTAAAAAATTAGCTTATATTAGTGTTTTACAAGTAACTTAGCTAAACGAATCCTAGAAGAAAATCAGAAATTTTTCGCGTTAGGACCTTTAAAACCGTAACGCTCAAAAAATTCTTCCCTAAAATCACCAAGTCGATCTTCCCGAATAGCTTGTCTCACTTGCTCCATTAATTTTAGCAGAAAATATAAATTATGGTAAGTTGTAAGCCTAATTCCAAAGGTTTCATTTGTATGAATAAGATGGCGAATATAAGCTCTTGAATAGTTGCGACAAGTATAACAATCACAATGTTCATCAAGTGGTCCAAAATCACGGGCATATTTGGCATTTTTGACTACTAAGCGCCCCTGACTCGTCATTAATGTCCCATTGCGGGCAATACGTGTCGGTAATACACAGTCAAACATGTCTACTCCGCGTATGGACCCGTCAATTAAAGAGTCCGGCGAACCAACCCCCATTAAATAGCGTGGTTTATTAGCCGGGAGCAACGGCGTTGTATATTCAAGCATACGATTCATAATGTCTTTAGGTTCACCAACAGATAAACCGCCAATCGCATATCCTGGGAAATCTAATGAAGTGAGATCTGCCGCACTTTGACGTCTTAATTCCTCAAATTCCCCACCTTGTACAATTCCGAATAATCCTTGATCCTCTGGGCGTTGATGAGCTTCCAAACAGCGTTCAGCCCATCTAGATGTTCTTTCTACTGACTTCTTCATATATTCAAAAGTAGCAGGATATGGGGGGCATTCGTCAAATGCCATCATAATATCAGACCCAAGTGCATTTTGGATGTCCATCGCCTTCTCTGGTGATAAAAAGAGCTTATCACCATTTAAATGATTACGGAAATGTACACCTTCCTCTTCGATCCGTCGGAATTCACTTAAGCTAAATACTTGAAATCCACCAGAGTCTGTTAAAATCGCCCCATCCCAATTCATAAAACGATGAAGCCCACCTGCTTCTTTAATAATGTCTTCACCTGGGCGTAACCAGAGATGATAGGTATTACTTAAGATAATCTTCGCACCCATTTCCTTTAAATCCTCAGGTGACATCGTTTTCACTGTTGCTAATGTCCCCACTGGCATAAACATAGGAGTTTCAAAGCTGCCATGAGGAGTGTGTACCCGTCCTAAACGTGCCCCCGTCTGCTTACATGTTTTGATTAATTCATACCTTATAGCTGTCAATCCTTATGCCCCTTCCCACTATGTAACTTCCACTATTTCTTTTTAAAATAATTATTTAATCAACATTGCATCACCGAAACTAAAGAAACGATAATGTTCCTTCACTGCTGTTTCATATGCATGCAAAATAGGTTCTTTTCCTGCCAATGCACTAACAAGCATAATTAAGGTCGATTTCGGTAAATGGAAATTGGTAATCATTCCATCAATCGCTTGAAACTTAAATCCTGGATAAATGAAAATATCTGTCCAACCACTTTCAGATTGAATCTTTCCATGATGATTTCTTGCAACTGTTTCCAGTGTTCTAGTTGAAGTGGTTCCAACTGAAATAATTCTTCCACCTTGTTCTTTTACACGTCCAATCAACTGAGCGGTTTCATCGGACACTTGGTAAAATTCAGAATGCATATCATGTTCTTCAATGTTATCAACTGAAACAGGGCGAAATGTCCCTAACCCAACATGTAATGTAATAAACGCAACATGCACACCCATTTCCTTTATTTCTTCCAATAATGATTTAGTGAAATGTAAGCCTGCTGTAGGTGCTGCGGCTGATCCCCGCTCCTTCGCATAGACGGTTTGGTATCGGTCTTGATCTTCTAATTGTTCTTTAATATAAGGGGGCAATGGCATTTCACCTAATTCATCTAATACCTCATAAAAAATTCCCTCATAGAAAAACTCTAACACTCTTCCCCCATGATCTAATTCCTCTACACATTTTGCTATTAATTTGCCATCGCCGAATGAAACCTCGCTGCCCAATTTTAATCTTTTGGCTGGTTTAACAAGTGTTTCCCAACGGTCCCCTTCCATTTGCTTTAGAAGCAACACTTCTAATTTTGCCCCTGTCTCTTCCTTAATTCCATACAAGCGGGCTGGTAATACTTTTGTATCATTTAATACGAGACAATCACCAGGTTGGAGGTACGAAATGATGTTCTTAAACACTTCATGTGTCATTTCACCCGTTTCTTTGTCTAACACCATTAAACGACTTTCTGAGCGTTGTTCCAGTGGAGTTTGCGCAATAAGTTCTTCTGGTAAATAAAAATCAAAGTCTTCTACTTTCAAAGCTGTTCACCCTTATCTATTTAAATCGACTTAAACAATAAAAAATAGCTGATAGAAGAATGCTGAGTAAAATGGAAGTGACCACTGGGAAATAAAAGGTGGCATTCCCTTTTTTAATGAGGATGTCACCAGGTAATTTTCCAATTTTAATAAATTGCATGAGAAAACCAATCATAAATATGAGGGCACCAACCAACATGAGTGTTTTTCCAATTCCGCTCATTCCGATGGAACCTCCATCTTAAAGTGATGATACACTTCATTTGTGATCATTCTTCCTCTTGGTGTTCGTTGCAAAAAACCAATTTGTAATAAGTATGGTTCATATACATCTTCAATTGTTTCCGGTTCTTCCCCAATACTTGCTGCAAGAGTGTCCACTCCAACAGGACCTCCTTGGAATTTCTCCATAATGGTGGTTAACAATTTATGGTCGATATGATCTAATCCTCTTCCGTCGACCTGAAGTAATTGAAGAGCTTGTGTAGCCAAATCAAATGTAATTTTACCATTCCCACGGACTTGTGCAAAATCTCTTACTCTTCTCAGTAATCGATTGGCAATTCTCGGTGTTCCTCTTGATCTTCTTGCAATTTCATGAGCACCTTTCTCATCAATTTCTACTTGAAAGATATCAGCTGTACGAACAACAATATCGGTTAATTGCTCTTCATTATAATATTCTAATCGGCATAAAACACCAAATCGGTCACGCAGCGGAGCAGACAAACTTCCAGATCTTGTTGTAGCTCCAACCAAAGTAAAAGGTGGCAAATCCAAGCGAACACTTCTAGCGCTTGGACCTTTTCCGATGACGATATCTAAACAAAAATCTTCCATAGCCGGATACAATATTTCTTCAATCGAGCGAGGTAATCGGTGAATTTCATCAATAAATAAGACATCTCCGGGCTGAAGTGCGGTTAAAATGGCTGCCAAATCACCTGGTCTTTCAATCGCAGGACCGGATGTCGTGCGCAACTGTACATCCATTTCATTCGCGATCACAGCTGCTAAGGTCGTTTTCCCTAAACCTGGGGGACCATATAGTAAACAATGGTCAAGCGATTCTTCTCTCATCCTTGCCGCTTGGATAAAGATCTCTAAATTACGCTTCACCTTATCTTGACCAATATATTGTTTTAACCATTCCGGCCGTAATGATGGTTCTTCGCTCAACTCATGAAGATCTGCCTCACTAGAAATAATACGCTCTTCCATCAATCGCCCCTCCTCATAACCAGGATTCAGCTTCATTCATGAATTTCGATCATGTTCATTATATTTTCAGCAGGAATTGTAGCCCTTTCCGAATGTACTCATCTGTTGACAAGGATTCCTTTTCTAGCTTAGGAGTAATTTTTTTGATTTCACGAGTAGAATAGCCAAGTGCCTCAAGTGCAAGTAAAGCTTCGTCCAATTCTTTCGATCGATTGGCGACTTTTTCTATTTTACCCGTCTGAAATAAATCAGGAAAATAATCGGGGACAATATCTTGAAGCTTCCCTTTCAAATCAAGAATCATTTGTCGTGCCGTTTTTTTTCCAACGCCGGGAAACTTCATTAGAAAAGATTCGTCCTCTTGTTCAATTGCATGGATGACTTGTTCAGGCTCTCCGCTGGCAAGAATGGCTAATGCCCCTTTTGGTCCGATACCAGATACACTTAATAATTTCTCAAATAATCGTTTTTCTTCTATAGTAGCAAATCCGTATAAAGCCAATACATCTTCACGTACATGTTGATAAATATACATTTTTCTTTCTTTTTGATCATCTTTAGAAAAAGCAAATGGGTTTGGCGTTAAGATTTGATACCCTATTCCCTGATGATCTAGAACGACATACTCAGGTCCAGTAAATTCAACTGTTCCTTTTATATATTCAAACAATAATTTCCTCTCCCTTTAAGCGCTATCCTCCATTGTATCATAACATTTTTTACTCGACTAATACAAAAAACAAAGAAACGTTTGTTCTATAATCGAATGGTGGTATTTTCATTCCATTAGGGGGCTAGTTACACTTTTTCCTGTATAGAATTCACATCTTCTTTTAAAAATCCAACCATTAAGGCAGTCGAAAACACTCCCACGGATACAGCTAATAAATAAAGAAACGGATTTCCATACACGAACGGAAAAACAAAAATGCCCCCATGCGGCGTTTGTAACCCGATACGAAAAACACATGACAGTGCACCTGCAAGAGATGATCCGATCACAATTGAGGGAATAATTCGTTTCGGGTCTTTCATTGCAAATGGAATGGCTCCCTCAGTTATAAAAGATAAACCCATCATATAATTTGCTCTCCCAGCTTCCCGCTCCTGTTGTGTAAATTTTTTTTTGAATAATGTCGTGGCTAATGCAATCCCTAGTGGCGGCACCATCCCTCCAGCCATCACAGCTGCCTGTGGGGTAAAAGCATCGCTGTCTAACATCGCTATTCCGAACGTAAAAGCTATTTTATTAATGGGACCGCCCATATCAATCGCCATCATTCCTCCAAGAACACATCCTAATAATACAAGGTTAACTGTTCCCATTTCGCTAAAAAACTGTAGGATCAGATGATGGAGGCCCCTTAGAGGATCGATGACGACATACACCATCATCATGCCCGTTATTAATACTCCAAATAGTGGATAAAGCAGGACAGGTTTCAGTCCATTTAAAGCTGTGGGAACATGAAGAAATACTTTTCTTAAGGCCCGTATGATAAATCCCGCTAAAAATCCAGCAATGATCCCACCTAAAAATCCTGTCTCCCCATTCGCTGCTATCAAGCCACCTACCATCCCCGGTGCAAATCCAGGACGATCTGCAATACTGACTGCAATAAATCCAGCTAAAACTGGGAGGATAAAAAGTAATGCATGACCATCTCCAATGTATATAAACGCTTTGATGAGTGACTGAAGAAAAGGATGATCTAGTCCACCAGCATTCGTGACAATCGTTGTGGATATAGCCATCAAAATCCCGCCACTAACGACAAAAGGAAGCATATTCGACATCCCGTTCATGATATGTTGATATCCATTTTTGATTCCTCTTTTTAGCGGGTTCATATGATTATTTTCACGTTTATCAATGGGGTTTGTTGAATCTTTATCTAAAACCTTTTCCTGATAAATAGGCCCCTCTTGATTCAATGCTTTTTGGATCAAGGCTTCTGGGCGTCGGATCCCTTCTGAAACCGGGGCTTGTATCACATGTTTCCCTTGAAAACGTTCCATTTCTACTTGAATATCTGCCGCAACAATCACCGCTGTTGCTTCTTTAATTTCATGAGCAGTTAAGAGATTTTTGATTCCAACAGAACCTTGTGTTTCCACTTTTACTGTGATTCCCATTTCTTTCGCCTTTTCTACTAAAGCATCTGCTGCCATGTATGTATGCGCAATTCCTGTTGGACATGCCGTAACCGCGACGATCTTTTTAGAATTAGGAGAACGAGCCTCTTGTATGTCTTTCATTTTTCCCTTGTCTTTTTTCTCAATTGTTTCTAGAATATCTTCAACGGTTTTTGCCTTCTTTAATGATTCGCGAAAGGAGCTATCTCTTAAATAAGAAGTTAATGAGGAAATGACCTCTAAATGTTGATTTTTCACTCCTTCTGGTGCCGCAATCATAAAGAATAGATGGGTAGGTTGACCGTCCAATGCATCGTAATCTATTCCTTGAACCGACCGGCCAAATACAATGACAGGTTCATGGAGTGAGCTTGTTTTAGCATGAGGAATAGCTACTCCCTTCCCAATACCTGTTGAACACTGATTTTCCCGGGCTAATATCGCTTCCTTAAATGACTGACGATCGGAAATATAACCAGAATCAAATAATCTCTGAACGAGATCCTCTATCACCTCTTCTTTCGTACGTGCGTTTAAATTGATGATGATCAAATCGCTTTTCATTAAGTCTCTTGTGTTCAATCATCTTTTCCCCCTCATATCCTCAAGTAGCTAATACCTTATTTTAACGAATTACCCTCCCCTTTCCAATTATCTTCTCTTAGTTTAAAGAATTGTTTCTTTTGAATAAATACCACAACAAAAAACAGGGACCATCTCGAAATGCTAGACCTAAAACACTTAGTTCCTAACTCAAGAAATGTCCCTGTTTCTCTATTGTTTTGTAATGGAATATGGTTTAAACGACTCTAACACTTGATCATAGTTTTTCTTAGATTCGATTGGGATCCCTTTTTTTAATTCATGGTGAATTTTACTTTCTAATTTTCTAACATCTATTTGAAAGAATGTATGAATGATCTTTGATTGATCAGGCGTCCCATTAAAAATCGATAAAACTCCGTCTTCTGTCACCCCAAAATAACCATTTGATTTTAAGAGTGGCGATATATCATCCATTTTTTGACGGAAGATCACATAATCTTTTCCAATATCTACAACATCCCATTGTTCATATTGAGTCCAAAATTCCTCAAGAGAATGAATTGTCTGTTTCTTTACTTCTTCACTCACTTCCCCATCAATATATTCCCTTTGCAATTTTACGGTAATCACCTCTGCTTGAGCTGATCGTTTTTCATACTTTTGGGTAGCAGTTTGAATTGCTTGTTCATCCACCTTTTGCTTGCGATCAGAATCTTGATGAAAAAGAAAAAAAAGTGCACCTACAACTAACATTGCCATAAAAAACAAGCGCATCTTCATAGTCATCTCTTTGACCACCTCTAAATAAAATAAATCCTAATGATAGTTTGGTCAAAGTTAGGAAAAAATAACCCATTTTTTACATATGATAAAGTGAAACTTCATCCCTCACTGAATATTAGTTGAACTTATCGAACAGTCATCCTCCACCTATCTTCTTTATTTCCCAATCATTTTGAGGTAGAGGTTTTACTGCTCGTTAAAGTTAGATAAAGCACCATCCAAAAATTCAGATGGTGCCCTCTTTTTATTTTACGACCTGAAGCTGAACGGGTCTATTTTTGACATATGGTTTTACCTCTTGTACAATCTTTCTCTTCGTCTCGTTTATTTTTCTTTCATCTTCAACAAAAAACTTAATAATCACTTTTTTTCCATATTGTACAGAATGAACCTTTTTTACATTATTTATAGCTTCTGTCACATCTTTCACTCGTTCTGCAGATGATTGGTCACGATTAGATTGGTAGGATGTACGATTTATACGGTCTCTTTCTTGTTCGATCTGCCCATGGTAATTTCGGTCAGCATCTTCAAACTCAAATTCATTGTCCTTCAGTAAAATCCGGTCATCTTCTGCTAATGGGACCGTGGGATTCGGCGGGTTTCCATCTTCATCCCTTACTTGTAAATTCTCATTCGTTGTATCCCGATCCATTAATCGATCATTTTCATATCTTACTTGTTCATACATCGTTCTTTGGTCACCATCTGCCCCCTGTTCCCCAGTGGCACAAGCCGTTAAACTAATAGCCAAAAGAGGAGATAAAAGCATATATCCATATCTTTTTTTCAATAAGGTTCCCTCCAAACATTCACTTCTTGAGCAATTTGCCCAATCTTAGTTTACGTAAGCTAAATATTTACATACAACGAATGAATGGAGGAAATCCCTTTCATTGGATAGAAAAACAATCTTCATTAGGTTAAAAATGTTTCGATGCTATTTATAAACTTTTTTCTTTTATTAAATTGGTCGATGGTTAAATACGAGAGTACGTCCCATATTTGTTTTTGTTCGATTGTATTGCTCTGAATATAACGGTTCCATTCCCTAAAAAGATCGGTCTGAAAAAGTAAATGAAGATAAAAGGATCGATCCTGCCGATATGGATGAAAATGATCATGTTCCCAGAGCTTTTCTAATTTCCAATCAATATAGGGTAAAATCCGATTGGCAAATTGTAGATCATCATATTTTTTATCCGCAATCGCTATTAAATCAAAATCAAAGATCAATAGCTTCCCATTTTGATCCAGTATGAAATTATGATTGGCGACATCACCGTGAATAATACAAAGATGCCGATTCCATGAATGTTCCTTTTTTATTTCTTCCAAAGCCTTCTTACTGCAGTTGATAAATGGAAAAAAGTAATCAAATGGGACTAGTGGTTCAATATATTGAAGGTTTTTTAAAAATTGTTGTAATCGCTGATCCCACTTTTTAATTTGGTCGAATTTTGGTAACGTTTTTTCCAATTGTTTAAAAAAAATGGAGGTCTTAAGATGAAACCGATTTAAAACTTGGAGTGCTAACTGTCTTTCATTCCATGAGCGATACGAAAAGGGTGTACTTGATGGTTGAATATATTCCATTATTCCAAAAACTTTTCCATCTAATTCAATATATTTTTCCTCATGTAACGGGTGGAATGCAATCGTTTCATGAAATCCATGTTCTTTTAAAAGAGAGACAATTTTTAATTGATTTAGTAATTTTTTTCTATGAATAAATTGTTTTAAAAACCATTTCCCCGAAGGAAGCGTCAAAATCCATTTCCCATTTTTCACCTTGCTGATCCCAAGTACGGGTTCGTCTAACTCTTTTTGTGCAAGTAAAAGGAGACGATGGATCATGTCGTCTCCTAAAAAATGTGGTTTAAAAATCGGCACTTTCATCTTCTTCTATATCCGTGTTGCTATAAGGGTGGCCATAGACTGGCGGATAATAAGGGGTTCCTCCCATGGCAAATGGATTCATTCGTGCATCATATGATGGATAATATGGTGCTGGTTGAGCTGGAAAGTAAGGCATTTGCTGCATTGGTTGTTGAACCATACTCGGATGCATTCCTCCTACAGTTCCCATCCCTTGATAAGGGTGTTGAGCTCCCGTTTCATAAGTAGGGGATTCTCCACAACCACAATCATTTAAATCTCTTTCTTCGTCTCTAAAGGATTCAGCCGATGCTCCGTATTCATCATTTGCATTGATTCCTGGATAGGGATCCTCTTCTCTAAAGTATCCCGAACCTGGCATAATAGGAGATACGGGAACACAATTGGTAGACGGTTGTGCAAACGGAGCCCCTTGACTGTATCCAGGATATGTCATCGGTGAGGCGGCTTGTTGTTGTGCAGCAGGATTTACCATTGGATATGCTTGTGGCTGTTGTTGATAAGCCCCCATTACATTAGATTGATTTGGCATAAAGAAGGAAGGAGATTCATCCAATTGGCCCATATCATCATATTGTGGGACCCCTGGTAACATGGTTGGCCCCATCATCGGTTGTTGCTGCATTGGCATTGGTTGGTACATTGGTTGTTGCATTGGTTGTTGCATTGGTTGTTGCATTGGTTGTTGCATTGGCATTGTGTGGTACATCGGCATCGGCATTTGCGCCATCCATGGATGATGATGATGGTGTACAGGTCCACACGGCAAACAAGGTACACATGGATTACAATGCATAAAATGATTCATAGGTAAACAGTCCCCTCCTTGTGGTAATGCAAATGATGGAGCTTCCATCATTGGTGATTCAAACTCTGGAATTGATTCACATGGTTCCTCCATTTCAGGCATTGGCTTTACTGGTATATGTGGCATGACAGGTGGAGCTGGTGGTTGAACTGGATGGATAGGTTTAGTTGGTTGAGCTGGTGGTGTTGGTTGGATTTGTTGAAATTGCTGGATTTGGTCCATCGTTAGCTCGAAATTTTGGATAATATCGATATCTGGTATGATGGGCTGTGGCATAACGGGTGGCTGCACTGGCGGTTGTGGTTGGATTGGTGGTTGGATTGGTGGTTGGATTGGTGGTTGGATTGGTGGTTGGATTGGTGGCTTTGGCATTTCTTTCTTAGGCATTTCTTTCTTAGGCATTTCTTTTTTCGGCATTTGTTGCTTTGGAGGCTGTTTTGGCTTTTCTTTCTTCATTTCCTTTTTTGGCATTTCTTTTTTCGGTATATACTTTGGCTGCTCTTTTTTCGGTGTTGGCTGAGTTTTCCCTATCTCTTTTTTGACCGTTCCCCCGGTTGTTGGAACTTTTATTTTCATACCGGGCATGATAAGATCCGGATTGGAGAGTTGAGCATTCATCTTTTTCAACTCTTCAAAATTAACGCCATATTTTTTTGCGATTTTCCAAAGTGTATCTCCTTTTTGTACGATATGGATCTTCAATTTTTACCCCTCCTCAGGCATAAGTCCATATATTGTATGTTAAATCGACCAAAATGCTAACATTCTACACCAAAACTTATGATATTTACTCAAAAAATATGCCTACACCAAATGCGAAAGCGCCTTGTTTATCGGCGTACGGATTTTGTAGTCTTTGACTGAGATAAAGGAAACACGGCGAGGCACTCCCACGAGCCGATGTTGACTTATCGTAGGGAAAAGACGCAGAAATCCGCTTGCCGATAGGCGCTGGAGCTAGACGGCATCAAATGCAGATGCGCCTGTTCATCGGCGTACGGATTTTGTAGTCTTTGACTGAGATAAAGGAAACACGGCGAGATTCTTCACGAGCCGATGTTGACTTATCGGAGGAAAAAGACGCAGAAATTCGCTTGCCGATAGGCGCTGGAGCTAGACGGCATCAAATGCAGATGCACCTGTTCATCGGCGTACGGATTTTGTAGTCTTTAACTGAGATAAAGGAAACACGGCGAGGTTCTTCACGAGCCGATGTTGACTTATCGTAGGGAAAAGACGCAGAAATTCGCTTGCCGATAGGCGCTGGAGCTAGTCGCCTCCAAATGCAGATGCGCCTGTTCATCGGCGTACGAATTTCGTAGTCTTTGACTGAGATAAAAAAACTTTTCCCTATTTAGGCACGCTCAAGCATACGTTCTAATGCCAAAATGGAATATTTAGATGTTTCAGCATCGACTTTGATGATATTGTTTTCTTTCCCCTCTACAATATTTTCAAGTGACCAAAGTAAATGAGGAAGGTCAATTCGATTCATTGTTAAACATGGACACATGTTTTGATTTAATGAAATGATTTTTTTATCTGGATGATCATGAATAATTCTCTTCACTAAATTCATTTCCGTACCGATGGCCCAAGAAGTTCCTGGTTCAGCCTTTTGAATTGCTTCTATAATGTATTTCGTTGATCCATTATCATCCGATAACTCGACTACCTCTCTTCGACATTCTGGATGAACAATAATTTTCATCTCTGGATATTGTTCGCGCACTTCTTTAATGTTCTCAACTGTGAAATTTTCATGGACGGAACAATGTCCTTTCCATAAGATAACTTTGATCTTTTCAATTGAACCATCAAAAATCAGCTCATCCTTATGTGGATCCCAAACGGCCATTTCGTCCAACCCTACTCCTAAATCACAAGCAGTATTTCTTCCTAAATGCTGATCAGGTAAAAATAAAATTCGCTCCTTTTGTGTAAATCCCCACTCCACCATCTTATGAGCATTTGAAGAGGTAACAGTCGCACCCCCATGACGGCCCACGAACGCTTTAATGGAGGCTGTTGAATTGACATACGTAAGCGGAATGATCGTATTACCGAACAGTTGTTGAAGCTTCCCCCAAGCTCTTTCTGTTTGATGAATATCTGCCATATCCGCCATCGAACAGCCAGCACGCATATCAGGCAAAATAACGGTTTGCTCATCTGTTGTTAAAATATCTGCCGTTTCCGCCATAAAATGCACACCGCAGAAAACAATGTATTCCGCCGCTTTATTTTTAGCTGAAATTTGCGCAAGCTGTAGGGAATCCCCCACTGCATCGGCGAATTGAATTACTTCATCTTTTTGATAATGATGTCCAGGGATAAACAACTTAGTACCTAAATCTGCTTTAATTTTCCTTACGCGTTGTTCCATCTCTTCTTTTGATAATGATCGATATTTTTCCGGAATGGTCATGGTTGGTTGCTGTAATTTTTGTAAAATACTCATGATTACTCCCCCTTACTTCCATTATTCAGTACTTTTGCACTAATATCTAAAGCTTTATAGGAATGTGTTAAATATCCAAGTGAAATCCATTCCACACCCGATTCAGCATAGCTTCGTAAATTTTCGAATGAAATACCACCTGATGCTTCTGTCACGATATGAGACGGAACGTGGGAAATCCAACTTTGAATTTCACTTGGTTCCCGATTATCAAACATAATAATGTCGGCTCCAGCTTCAATCGCTTCAAGCATCTGTTCCTTTGATTCAATTTCCACTTCAATTTTAACCGTATGTCCTACCGATTGCCGTACTTTTTGGACCGCATTTGTAATCCCTCCCGCAAATGCAATATGATTATCTTTGAGCATGACGGCGTCGTAAAGTCCCATGCGGTGATTAAAGCCTCCACCACAACGTACAGCATATTTCTCAAGCATTCGAATGCCAGGAGTCGTTTTTCTTGTATCACATACTTTTGCCTTTGTTCCTTCTGTTAATTGGACCGCTTTATTCGTTAGCGTTGAGATCCCAGACATTCTTTGGATCAAGTTCAAGACGACTCTTTCAGCCTTCAATAACCCCTCCATCGTACCGTGAATTTCGGCAATCACCTGACTTTTGTCGACGAACTCGCCATCTCGAAGGAACACTTTCGTCTCACAAGTCGAATCCATAAGTTTAAAGCCAGTTTCAATGATGGACTTTCCGCAGAATATCCCCGATTCTTTTGCAATGAGTGAAAAGCTTCCGCGTTCATCATTGGAAAAAATGGATTCACCACTGAGATCACCATCACCAATATCTTCCATAAAAAAGTCTTTAAGCATAAGTTCTAACTTGATCATGTTCATAAAAACAACTCCTAACTTCTACTTGATTCACTGTATGAATAATTTGTTGATCTTTCCAAAACAACTCCTCTTTCGGAAAATCTGCCCGAATATGGGCTCCACGACTTTCTTTCCGAAGAAGGGCAGATGTCGAAACTAAATAACTATTCATATACATAAATACTAATTGGATTTTATCTATCGAAAGCTGTTCCAATGATCTTTGAAAAAATGACTCAACATGATGTGAACGCAGCCAATCAATCTGCTCTTGTATTGACTGTTCATCACGGACAACAAAAAGATGTTCCATCATCGATTGTTGTAATTCTGTTTTAGATAGATCTTCAACCTCATCTTGATGAATGGCAGATTGATAAGAGAAAACAGTCGATTCAGGAAATGTTTCAATAGGAGCATGATTGATAAACTCGGCTGTTCTTTTTCCAAATACAAGTCCTTCTAATAAAGAATTACTCGCTAATCGATTGGCCCCGTGAACACCACTACACGCTGTTTCGCCAATAGCGTAAAGCCCTTTTAAAGAGGTTCTACCAAAGGCATCAATCAATATCCCCCCCATTAAAAAATGGCTTCCAGGGGTTACAGGGATCAGTCCTTTTTCAATGGAAATCCCATTTTCCTCACACAGCTTCGTGATCGTCGGAAATTTACTTGAAAAATGGTCAATGTCTGTTATATTTAAAAATACATTTTTTCCTTGATTTCGCGTTTTATAAATTTCAAAAGCCGTCACATGTCTTGGCGCTAAATCCTTCAATGGATGCACATTCTCCATGATCCTTTTTCCATCCTCGTCGACTAGAATTCCACCTTCACCCCGGACAGCTTCGGAAACAAGGCCCTTTGTCTCCCCATTGACGTACAGCAATGTTGGATGGAATTGAATAAATTCTAAATCTGTCAATTCAGCCCCCGCACGGTAGGCCATTGCAATACCGTCTCCGAATATTACCGATTGATTCGAAGTATATGGATATAATCCTCCCATTCCGCCGGATGCGAGCACAATATGTTGGGCGAAATATTCTTTTATTTCCCCTTGTTCGTTTTTCGTTTTGACGCCAATGACTTGTGAGCGATCCTCTGTTAATAAAAGTTCATAAGCAAATTCATGTTCCATAATGGTCACACGATCATGGATGGTCTCTAATAAATAGTCCACCACATGCTTTCCAGTTGCGTCTCCACCACAATGAACAATTCGCTTCTGACTATGGGCCCCTTCTAAACCTAAATCAATATGACCGTCTGAATCTCGATCGACTGGTAAACCTTCCTGAACTAAACCTTTTACAATCGCTGAGCCTTCCTGAACTAAACGATTCACCGCCTCTTCGGATTGATGAAATCTTCCTGCAGTTAAAGTATCTTGAATATGAAAGGTAAATTGGTCTTTTTCAGAAAGAACAGATGCAATTCCACCTTGTGCTTTATATGAATTACTAACCGTTGTAGCTAACTTTGTGATAATAATCACATTCAATGGCTCACTAATATACTTAGAAAGTTGTAACGCAGAAATTCCACTGCCAATAATGATGACATTTGTTATAGTTTTACACATTTTTCTCCCTCCTGAGTTAACAGGTGTCTTGACACATATATTTACATAAATTTAAACTGAATACAAGCATTTTTTTATGAATCAGCTTTTTATAATAGTCTAAATGGGAAACTATGCTCATGCCTTCTAGAAAAAGTCAGAAGATCTCCTTCACTATTTGAATAACATTACAGACTTCCACCTATAGGAGTGATCAAAATGAAGTATTTCGATTATGCTGCGACAACACCGATCGATGAAGAAGCATTGCGTGTTTATAAGGAAGCATCTTTGCACTTTTTTGGAAATAGTTCTAGTTTACATGATTGTGGAACAAATGCCCTTTTCGTAGTAGAACAATGCAAAGAAACATTAGGGGAAATATTAGGAGTCGACGCAAAAGGAATTTATTTTACTTCTGGAGGCACAGAAGGAAATGTACTTTCCATCATTTCTATGGCAAGAGGGGCAAAACAACGGGGAATGCATATTATCAGCTCTATGGCGGAACATACGTCTGTTCACTCTGCCCTCGCCTTTTTAGAAAAAGAAGGGTTTGAAATAACGAAAATTCCTTTTCTCAAGAATGGCCAAATTGATCTTCAACAGTTAGAATCAAGTATTCGCAAAGATACCATTCTCATCACAATTCAACATGTGAATTCCGAAATTGGGACGATTCAGCCCATTCAAGACATTGCGAAAATGACCGAAAATAAAGGGATTCTTTTTCATACTGATTGTGTACAATCTTTTGGAAAATTGGATTTAAAGACAATCACACCATACGTTGACAGCTTAACGATTTCTTCGCATAAAATATATGGACCAAAAGGAGTGGGAGCGGTTTATATCGACCCAGCTTGTAAGTGGGAGGCTGTTTTTCCACTTCTTACTCATGAAGATGGTTTCCGTGGTGGAACGTTGAATGTTCCTGGAATTGCCTCTTTCATCAGTGCAGCTGAACAGATGGCAAAGACCGATAACCATTTAGAAATGGAGTGGGAGCTTCGGACATTATTGAAAACTGCTATTGGGAATGAAGCGAGTTTTTTTGAAGGAGACGACAGAAGTCAATTGCCAACTATTGTGGGAGTAGCTTTGAACCAAATGGAAGGCCAATTGGTGATGTTAGAATGCAATCGACACGGATTTGCCATTTCGACAGGAAGTGCTTGCCAAGCTAAACATGAAGGGGAGACGAAAGCCATCCAAGCGATGGGATACCCTATCGAAGTGGCCAAACGATTTTTCCGCATTTCTTTTGGAAAAATGACAACGAAGGAAGAGATCCTCACTCTTGGGCAGCTCATTAAAGAAATTGGGCAGTCTTAACTTTTGAATTCACTGGGGATATGTTAGAATAATGATAAGTAAAATGGAGGGATCCATATGGCTCCAGGGAAAAAAGTATTAGGGGAAGAAAGAAGAGACTTTATCCTAAAACTATTAAAAAAAAGTCACCATCCCATTACGGGAAGTGAATTTTCTAAAAAAACGAATGTTAGTCGACAAGTAATTGTGAACGATATCACATTATTAAAAGCGCGAAATGAACCGATCATCGCTACGAGTCAGGGGTATTTTTATTTATCCTCTTCTCCACAAGAAACGATTATTGAACGGACAGTCGCTTGTATACACTCGCCTGAAGAAACAGAAAATGAGTTAAATCTACTCGTTGATCAAGGAGTAATGGTGAAGGATGTCCGGGTTGAACATCCAATTTACGGAGACTTAACTGCATCTATCATGGTATCCAATCGAAAAGAAGTAGATCAATTTATGCAAAAAGTACGCGAAACAAAAGCGTCCTTTTTATCCCAACTGACAAATGGCGTACACCTACACACTTTATGTGCAAAAGATCGCGTTACATTAGACGAGGCTGTGCATGCCTTGCATGAAAATGGTTATTTATTTGAAGAGTTTGAATGATCAAACATCAATTCTAACAATAAAAAAGCTGTTCTTTCTGATCAGCTTTTTTATTGTATATTGCTATTTTTAAATTAGATAAGATGAATAGCTTCCAATCACTGTCACTTTGCAACCAAGTGCTTCCATTTCTTTGAAGGCACTAGGCAAAAGGACCTCATCCATTTTTTGACCTATATCAATAATAAAGAAATAATTTCCTAAGCCTGTTTTCAATGGTCTAGATTCAATTTTACTTAAGTTAATATGTCTCCATGCAAAGGCAGATAAAACTTGATGAAGAGCCCCAGGATTATCCGTAGGTAATGTGACCATAATCGTTGTTTTATCTTGAGTTTTTTTCAAGGGCAAATCGATTTGGCGATTTTCTCCCTTCGATAAAATGATAAAACGAGTATGGTTGAAAGTATAATCATGGATGTTTTCCTTCGCAATGACCAATTGATAACTTTCAGCAGATAGAGCATTTCCAATTGCAGCATATCGATATTCGGGATGCTCACTTATGAATTGGGCTGCCGCTGCCGTAGATGTTGATTGTTCACACCGTGTGTGTGGAAATTGATTATGTAAAAATTTATGACATTGGGCAATCGCATGAGGGTGTGACAAAATCTTTTCTACCTCTTTCCAACGCTTGGCATGGTCTGGATGTACCATTAAATGCTGCTGAATCGGAGCGATTATTTCCCCAATGATCGTTAGATTTGCCTCATGATATAAATAATCAATCGTTAAATTCACGGTCCCCTCTAGGGCATTTTCTAAAGGAACGACCGCTAAATCTACTTCCCCAGCTACTACTAAATCCATACATCTAGGAATCGTTAAGCAAGGTGTTCTATCTTCTGTTGGAAATGCTTTTCTTACAGCTAAATCAGTGAAGGTAGCCGCAGGTCCCAAGAAAGCTATAGTCAATTTGATTCCTCTCCTCATTTGGAATATTACGAAAATTCAAGTCTAAAAGCGAGGCCCGGTGTTATGCACCGGAACCTAGTACATCGACTTTATCTACAAATTCTAAGCGTCTTAATCTTGACAATAATTCCTCTAAATCAATACTCATATCGGTTACGTTTAGGGAAAGAGTCACATTTGCCCGTCCCTGAAGCGGAATCGTTTGATGAATCGTCAAAATATTACAGTGGTATTGAGCAACAAGCGCTAATAATTCTGATAATGT
Organism: Oikeobacillus pervagus; assembly: GCF_030813365.1. NCBI lineage: Bacteria > Bacillati > Bacillota > Bacilli > Caryophanales > Bacillaceae > Oikeobacillus > Oikeobacillus pervagus. Next base: position 34,540 of record NZ_JAUSUC010000008.1, on the reverse strand, counting down.
ACCAGATCGATCCTCTAAATAAAAAAACAATGAAATAATTTTTTCTTTCACGATGGTATGAAAAGGAAAAACAGTATCTCGATATTTATAAAAGGCACTTCTGCTTAAATCAACTTTTTGTACCGCTTCAAAAACAGATTGAGCTTTCCCTCGTTCGATTAGCTCCTTTGCTTCTAAAGTCTTTTTCATTGCTTCGGGTAACACATCTTCCCTCACAAGATAAAACTTTTGATCGAGTTCTTTATTCCCCACTTGCAGTTCCTCCATTTCACACGAGTGAAACTTTTATCAGCAAAGAATATGTTTTTCTGTTTCTTTGCTTAGTCCACAAATTCAAATTCATATTCTAATAATTTCACGGTATCTCCGTTACGGGCTCCCCGCTGTCTTAGTGCCTCATCTACTCCCATAGAACGCAACTGGCGTGCAAATCTTTTTACTGTTTCATCACGGGTGAAATCTGTCATCTTAAACAATCGCTCAATCTTCTCACCACTTACAACGAATGTACCATCTGATTCTCTTGTAATGATAAATTCTTGAGTAGACTCTTCATGTTTATAGAGGACTCGTTCAGTGACTTGTTCTTCCTCCGATTCACTAAGAGGGAATTCTGCTGTTTTTTCCAATTGATCGGCGATGGCAAACAACAATTCTCTTAGACCTTTCTTCGTAATAGCGGAAATCGGGAAGATTCTAACGTCTTCAGGCAGCTTTTCTTTAAAATCCTTTAAGTTTTCTTCTGCCCCTGGAATGTCCATTTTATTAGCCACGATTAATTGCGGTCTTTCTGTTAAACGCAAATTATATTCCTTTAATTCATTATTGATTGTCACATAATCCTCATAAGGGTCGCGCCCTTCCATCCCGGACATATCTATAACATGAACGATGACTCTTGTTCTTTCAATATGGCGTAAAAATTGATGACCTAATCCAACTCCTGCATGGGCCCCCTCAATTAATCCGGGCAGATCGGCCATAACGAAGCTTCGTCCATCCTCTGTTTCAACCATTCCTAAGTTTGGAACAATCGTTGTAAAATGATATTCTGCAATCTTCGGTTTGGCAGAGGAAACGACAGATAATAACGTCGATTTTCCAACACTTGGAAAACCAACTAACCCAACATCAGCCAAAAGTTTCAACTCTAAAATGACATAACGTTCCTGTCCTGGTTCACCGTTTTCACATAGCTCTGGGGCCGGATTGGCAGGAGTGGCAAATCGTGAATTTCCACGTCCACCTCGTCCTCCTTTGGCAACAACGGCCATTTGACCATGAGACGTTAAGTCGGCAATTAATTCACCAGTATCTTCATCTCTCACGACAGTGCCTGGTGGGACTTTTACAATCATATCCGCAGCATTTTTCCCATGCTGATTTTTACTCATCCCATGTTCACCGCGAGGGGCCTTGAAGTGCCGCTGATAACGAAAATCCATTAAAGTTCTTAGTCCTTCGTCTACTTCAAAAATCACATCGGCACCTTTTCCACCATCGCCTCCAGCTGGGCCGCCTTTTGGCACATATTTCTCACGACGGAATGCCACCATCCCATTTCCGCCGTCACCGCCCTTTATATAAATTTTCACTTGATCAACAAACATATAGAACCTCCTGATAATGAAATGCACAAAAGTTTTAAAAAACAATTTTGGGTCTATTCTTACTCTTGGTCATGTAGATCTATTTCCAAACTATTTTTTGGCATTATGTAAAAGCAATTCAAAGGAAAATTCCCTCTCAGAAAGATGTAAAATATTTATTTTATGAACCATCTGTTCTTTCTCTGCTAATTGTAGCCATTCAATCATAGCATCCTTATCCTTTATTATTCCACCAAAATCAAAAAAGAAACGAACATGATCGTTTAATGATTTTTCAAGTGAAATATAAAGGTGATTCTCCCCATATGGCTGTAAACTAATTTCTAGTTTGTATAAGAAAGCTTCACACCAATCGGTTAATTGCTCATCATCAACATGCAATTCCAAATCTTCATCAATAATCTCATATTCTAACCGAAGGAAAGAGTTTGTCCAATTATAAGTTAATAACAATTGTGCAAAGCGTGGCATTTTTAAATTCGTTAATTTAGACTCTTGCCGTGCTTCTAGAATAATATCATCAATAATATCTTTTACACGGTCTATCCGGTTCAAGTCAATATTTCCTTTAATAAGCTGGATTTTATTCATCCAGTCATGGCGCGTTTGCTGCATCAATTGTATGATCGTCCAATCATTTTTCATTTTGGCACTCCCGTATCTCTACATTTTAATTTTCCCGTCGTCCAATCTTCCTATATGATGAATTTTCTTGAAAGGATCTGTTCATTTTCACTTCAGGCTCGTCTCCATAGGCAGTACTGCGAGCCTCCCCAGTGCTTTAGCGCTGCTTGGGTCTCCCCTGCCCCATCGTCCCGCAGGAGTCTTCGTGCCTTCAGCTCCAATCAACATTAAATCGATATTGGCTTTAATACAGCCTCTCGAAAAAAAGAACCGTTACTATTATGTAAATGACTTATTATGTAGTATAACAGAAAATCATCTAAATGAGCACGCATATTATGATAGATTTCCCCGATTGTCAGCTTATACATCCATAAGCAAGAAGCCATTTAGAGATTTTGCTCATTTTTCGTATCCCTGTGATTTTCGCGCTTATGGTCTCCGATGGTCTGAAAAGTCTTTCGGTACCATTCTTAAAGAATATTGAAAAGCCCTAACCATCCATTTGGTTAGGGCTTTTCTCTGAATCCATTAAGCTTCTTGTGCTACAGGATATACGCTAACTTTCTTTTTGTCACGACCCATGCGTTCAAAACGAACGATTCCGTCAGTTTTAGCAAAAAGAGTGTCATCTCCACCGCGGCCAACATTTTCTCCTGGATAAATCTTAGTTCCACGTTGACGGTAAAGAATGGATCCGCCTGTAACGAATTGACCATCTGCACGTTTAGCACCAAGGCGTTTCGCGATTGAGTCACGTCCGTTTTTTGTTGAACCAACACCCTTTTTAGAAGCGAAGAATTGAAGATCTAATCTTAACATTCATTCCACCTCCTATTGAAAGGTAATTTTTATATATTTTCCGTAATCACGTTCAATCGTTTGCAATGAGACAATCATTCCTTCAAGAAGCAGTTGAACTTGTTCCTCTACACTTTCAGGAAGATCATTTGGAAATACACATTTGATATAACCACCATCATCACCTTGCTCAATGATTGGCTCCACCTTTGTAATGGACATGATGGCATTCAATGTCCCAAATGATACGGCAGATGCTCCTGCACAAACGATGTCTTTTCCATGCTTTGAAAAATTGGCATGTCCATCCATTGTAAATGAACGAATTTTGCCAGAAGAATCTTTTTGTATCAGAACTTTAATCATACATTCATCGCCTTACGCGTTGATTTTTTCAATAACAACTTTCGTATATGGTTGACGATGACCTTGTTTACGTCGATAGTTCTTTTTAGGTTTGTATTTGAATACAACCAATTTTTTTGCGCGACCTTGTTTTTCAACTTTTGCTGTTACAGTAGCGCCTTCTACGATTGGGCTTCCTACTTGAACATTGTCGCCACCTACAAATAATACTTGGTCAAATGTTACAGTATCACCTTCTGCAGCATTTACCTTTTCGATGTAGATTGTTTGACCTTCTTCAACTTTTACTTGTTTACCGCCAGTTTCAATAATTGCGTACATTCCTTCTGCACCTCCTTAATAACTCAGACTCGCCATTTTCAGGTGTTTTGCACAAGGCAAAATCTTGTAAACCCTTCATGAGCGGTTGTAGCACGGGTGCTACAAACAATAACATTAAAATATTATCATTTTCAGGCTGAGACTGTCAACTACTTTCACAGACGTTTTCCAATCTCCTTTAATTCATTTTTCGTACCAAAACGAAGAATTTCGCCATAAGGAATAGCAGATTGACTCGTACGATAAAATAATGTTTTCTTTATAAGCGTTTCCAAATGAGAAAGATCACGGGATTGTTCCCCCACAAAAATATCATGAACATCCTCGGTCATTTCAAGTAAAATGGCTTCATGGTCATCAAGCGCAAACTCCAAAATTTTCCGTTCTAACTGAAAAGCAATCGTTTCCGCACTTTTTACGCGTCCTTTCCCTAAACAAGCAGGACATGGAGATGTAATCGTTTCAGTTAATGACTTTTTCGTTTTCTTTCGAGTAATTTGTAAGAGTCCCAGTGAAGTCATTTCATGTACTTTGGCATGTTTTACATCCTTCTTTATTTGTTGCTCCACCACTTGCTTCACTTTTTTCCGGTGTTCTTCGTTTTTCATATCAATAAAATCTACGATAATCATTCCAGACAGGTCACGTAATTGCATTTGTCGAGTCAATTCTTTCGCTGCTTGCAAGTTCGTTTGAACAATCGTTTCCTCCTGAAGAGTTTTCCCCGTAAACTTTCCAGTATTCACATCAATCACCGTCATCGCTTCTGTCGGTTCGATGACGATAAACCCACCGCTCGGAAGCCATACAATTGTCTTCAGCGCTTTTTCAATTTCAATATCTAATTGATGATCGAAAGAAAGGTCGCTGGAAGAATAATGGTAGTCTATAGTCCATAGGGAAAAATCTACTTTTTCCTCCTCAGATAATTTTTGGACAAGTGTGCGATCATCGGTTACCAACACCCCTGATTCTAAATGATGTAATTGCAAGATGATTTCCTCAAAAAAATCATTCTTTTCATAAAGAAGCTTTGGGGCCTTTACATGCTGTGTCTGTTTTTCTAGCTGTTCTTGTTTATTTCTTAAGGCATTCCACTCATTTAAAATCATTTCTTTCGTTTTGGAAAATGCAGCCGTTCTCAACAAAACGCCTTCTTCCTCACGTTTATTCTTTTCTCCCCATCGTTTCCATTTTTCTCTTTTCTCTTGGTTTGAGACTTTTTTGGAGGTAGCGACATATCTTCCTTTAGGCATATAGATGAGTAACTCTCCAGACCATTCAATAATGGCCGTTAATCTTGGACCTTTGGAACCCGTTCCATCTTTTTTAACTTGTACAATGATTTTTTGTCCTTGATGCACAAGCTTTTGGATCGGCTGATGTTGGTGATTTGGAAATTGATCTCGGTGTAAATAACCATTTTTTTCTGTGCCAATCTGAACAAAGCAAGCATTCATACCTGCCTCCACTTTCGTCACAATTCCATAATAAATATTCCCAACAAGTGATGATTGCCCAGGTTGGAATACGTGAAGCTGTTCTAATTCTTGGTTTTTATAAACAGCAAGCCGCTTTTCACGACCCTTTGTACTAATCACAAGCTGATTCATTTAAAGCCACTTCTCTTTCTATTTAACAATTTCGCATACTTTGTTATTTTTAGAACTCTACAAAACGCATTACTACTATTTAATCATTCTGAATCAAAAGGCACAATCGAAAACACAAAGAGGATGTCTTAAATGTACGGGACATTTAATCGACATCCTTATCAAAAAGATCCTAATATAAGTACAGCAAATCATTAATTTTCGCCGTTGTTTGTTTTTCAGTAAAAAAGGCATGTAATACTTCATTTTCATCAAGCTGTCCTTTTTCCTCCCCATTTTGAAATACGATGATCGGATGCTTCACTCCCCTTTGAAATTGCTCTAAAATGACAGGTAATGTAGAGTCAACCGATACATGTAAAGGGACCAGTTGAACCACGGCTGATTTTTTTCCGTAATAACGTTCCAATAAAAATCTCATAAACACAAAATGACGCTGTTTCCATTCTTTCCATAGAGACACATATAAATAGAGCATGACAAACCATAGATGAAGATGAGTTGGCGAAATAAGAATCGTCAGCAAACTAATCGAAGATAACAGAATCAATGAAGATAAAATCGACCATTTCAACGCATGTAAAAATGTATGATTTCTACAGAGAACAAGCATCAATAGTTTCCCCCCATCTAATGGCCAGATGGGAAGAAGATTAAACAATAATATCATCCAATTATATTGCAAAAAAACATCATATTGAATTCCCGGAAAAAATCCAAATCGTTCAAGAAGAAGGGCAGCGATCGCCATCCAGACATGCTGAAGTGGACCAGCTAAAATGACGATAAATTCTTCCTTCAATGGGCGATTCCCGTGTTCATCCATCTCTGCAACACCGCCAAATGGCAGAAAAGAAATTTTTCGAACCCTCCAAGAGAAATACTGAGCAGCAAAAGAATGGCCTAATTCGTGAATGACCACAATGAAAAGCACCATCCATAATTCTGTGAAATAACCAGTAAAGATGGCGATTGCCATTACAATCCAAAGAAGGGGGTGAATATGCACTTTGGATAATAGAAGCAGGAATTTACTCAAATGTAATCACCTGTATGGGATCGATGAAATCATCCCCCTTTTTCATTGCAAAATAAAATTCACCAGTTTGCCCTTCCTCGCGTTCCTTCACTGATCCAACTGTTTTCCCCGCTTCTACACGATCATATTGATGAACCGCTATCGATTGTAAATGCCCATACCATGTTTCTGTTTTATCCGGGTGCTGAATAATAACCGTATTTCCAAGGTCTTTCTTTTTGCCAGCGAAAATCACAAGTCCTGAGTTCATCGCCTCTACCTTTTCGTCCTTCCCGATTTCAATCATGACCCCTTTCCCATCTGCCTCAAATTTCTCCACAATTCGTCCAGATGCCGGTAATGCGTATGCCTGATTTTCTTGATCGGCAACATGTTTTCCTTCATTTTTCGTCGGCAAAAAGGCTAATGGCTTTCCAAATTGTTGTTCATACCAATCCCCAATCGCGGCAAATTGAAATTCCTTTTTCATCGAATGCTCTACAAGCTTTTTTCCATCATCAAAAATAGGTGATGGGTTTTGCATAATGATAGCTGTAGATAATACGAGTAAGGCTGCCCCTAATATTTTCATCATGATCCATTCTTTTTTGAATAATGGGTGGTGTTCATCTGATCCTTCTTCATATGAAAATGTACGGTCTTCATATGGATTCTCTTCTTCTACCCAAAGGGCATCGTACTGGCTAAATGGTCGCTCCTGTTTCCTTTGTTTTAACTTGTTCCGCTTGGCTATCCGTCTACGAATTTCATCTGCGCGATTTCTCATACCTCACCATTCCCTTTTTATCCTTTTGGGAACATCTTATGACTTGTCTTCACAATATATGACAAGCCTATAAGATGGGAAGTACAAATAAAGTAAAACTTCATTCAGTAGGGGGGATTTCCCGTAAAGTGGAATAGAAAAAACTGCCTACAATTGTGGCAGTTCAATTATTTAGATCTTGCTCCAAAAAATTTCTTGATCCGTGCAAATACCCCTTCTTTTTCTTCTGTTAATGGTTGAAGAGGAATAGACTCTCCTAAAATTCTTCGAGCAATATTTCGGTAAGCAATTGATGCTTTATTATTCGGATCATGTGCAATGGGCTCCCCTTCATTAGAGGATTTTATTACATTCTCATCATCTATTACTATACCAAGTAAATCAATCGATAAATGGGTAGTGATTTCATCTACATCTAGCATTTCCCCATTCTCCATCATCTTAGGTCGAATACGGTTAATGACTAATTTAGGTCTAGCGATTCTGCCATCCTTCTCTAACAATCCAATGATTCGGTCTGCATCGCGTACTGCAGCTTTTTCCGGAGTTGTGACAACAACAGCTTGGTCAGCACCTGCAACAGCATTCTTAAATCCCTGCTCAATTCCTGCTGGACAATCGATCAATATGTAATCGAATTCCTGTTTCAATTCATCTATTAATTTCTTCATTTGTTCTGGTGAGACCACATTTTTATCACTCGTTTGTGCCGCAGGAAGTAAATATAATCGATCCTCAAATCGCTTATCCTTAACCAATGCTTGATGGAGCTTACAGCGTTCTTCCACAACATCTACTAAATTACAAATAATGCGATTTTCTAATCCCATAATCACATCTAAATTTCGAAGTCCAATATCCGTATCTACTAAACACACTTTCTTTTCTTGGAGAGCAAGTGCTGTACCTAAATTAGCAGAGGTCGTTGTTTTTCCTACTCCACCTTTACCTGATGTAATAACAATCGCTTCACCCACTGTAGCTTCCCCCTTTAAAACTCGTAATATTAGGTCTAATTTGTCTTAAAGTTTGTAAACGGTCTACAATAATTTGCTTTTTTTCATCTATGTATGCACATTCCATCTCATGTGATTCCTTCTCTTCATTATGATGCGGAGCAATTGTAGAATACTCACTAATACGCAGCTGTGAAGGGGTCATTCGTGATGCTACAACAACTGCTTTCTCATTTCCCTGAACTCCAGCGTGTACGATTCCTTTCAATGAACCAAGAATAAAAATATTGCCCCCAGCCTTAACCGTTCCTCCTGGGTTTACATCCCCGATAATTAATATATCCCCAGGAACTTCAAGAACTTGACCTGATCGGATCATCCCTGCAACCTTTGTCATATCGGATTCTTCTTTCCAGCGTGTTGCCTCTTCGATCGTCACAACATTCGTAGAAACTTCTTTTACAACAAAATGCTTCTTTTTTCGAATAATTTCTTTCATTTCTTCCTTCTGCTTAGCAGTCAAATAGCGATTTCCTGCTTGAATTTTTACTGTTATTAAAGGTGTTTCATTTTCCTCCTGTTGCCCGTCCATTTTTTGCTCTAACTCCTCTAATAGCTCATCATAGGAACATTTATCATTTAAATGCAAGGTTAATCCGTCTTTCGTCCCTTTTATTATAACATTTTGCCTTTTTTTCATGGCGTGTAGTTCACCTCTGTCGCACATTAATTCGACAAACATCGTCCATTTTCCTCTTAACGTGCTGAAAGAATTCATTTCTAAAAATGATTATTCATCCAACAAATGTTTTCTTAATTTTTCAAAACTCCATTTTAATGCAAATGAAAAAAGAATATAAAAAAGCCAATTTAATACAAGAGTCGGCCATAAACGATGACTCAAAAAATGAGTAAATGACATCGAAGTTCTTTGAACAATCACATTTAACTCGTAAATCACTACTTCTAATAAAGCCAAGTCAAATAAGACAACAAGCGCAACCACCCATAAATTGTTATGCAACATTTTCATTAACTTCGACGTAATATATACAAGGAATGGGAAGAAAAGCATATATACACCAAGGATTTCTGTGTAATAAAGATCATATAAAAAACCAAAAATAAATCCATACTTCATTGCAGTTGATCGTTTAAAAAAGATGGTTAATATCAAAAGGGCAATTAGGAAAAAGCGAGGTGAGAATATCCATTTGCCATCAAAGGAATTCCCCGGGAACCATTCCATAAAGACGGTTTCACTAAAAAAACAAGCTGCCATCAGTAAGGGAAGAAGGATTTTTTTCACAAGCCTTCCTCCTCCACTACGACTTGCTGTCTTTCTTTTTCTTCCGTATCTTTTACGACAGGCATCCCTCTTTTAGCCACAACTACATGCTCAAAGTCATAAAAATCAGCGGACGGTTTAATATAGGCTATTTGAGTAAGGCCGAAATGATCAGGCTCTAACTTAACGACTTTCCCAATAGCCAATCCATCAGGAAACACTCCGCCTAAACCAGATGTCGTTACGCTTTTTCCTTTTTTCATTTTCCCTTCGGTAGGTTTCACTTTCATTAATAAATAACCATTTTCTTTATCATAACCTTCGATGAGTCCGTACAGATTTTTTTTCTTATCTTGAATAATCGCAGAAACCCTATTTTTCGGGTCATTTGCACTTAACATTTCCACGGTTGCTGTAAATTTAGACACATTTTTCACTTTCCCAATTAAACCTTTTGACGTCATTACAGCCATGTCCGGTTGGATTCCATTAGATCTCCCTTTATTAATCGTAAAGACGTCAAACCAACGATCAGGATTTCGACTGATGACAGTGGCCTGCTCTGGGTTATAATCAGCTAAGCTTTCCTTCTTGTCTAATAATGCCCGCAATTCCTTATTATCTTTTTCTAAACGGTTTACATCACTTTCAACTTGAGTCATTCTATTTAAATGTTCTTTTAATTTTTCATTCTCTTTATATGTATTTTGCAAATTTTTTAAGTCTTTAAAAAAGTTAGAGACAGCATTTGCAGGCGTAGAAACGGCCACTTGCCCCAAACCGACGATATCTTTTACAAATTGCTCTGGCCAAGATATGTTTTCTCGATCACGAATGGAAAAACCAATCAATGCCACAACAACAATAATGCTGACGAGCATAATAATCAATCGTTTATTCATAAAAAATTGTGGCATCACGTCCACCTCTATCATTCAAACTTTTGTTTTTTTAAAAGATCCGTTTGCATAATCGTCTATTTGTCGAACCCCCATGAAAGGAACCACCAGCGAGGAGGCTCCTACTGATGGTTATTTCACTTTATTCTTAAATAAATGGATATGATCTAATGCTTTTCCTGTTCCGATTGCAACACAATCAAGCGGATCTTCCGCAATAATTACTGGCATATTCGTTTCATCACTGATCACTTTGTCAATATTTCTTAAAAGAGCGCCCCCGCCAGTCAAAATGATCCCACGATCCATAATATCAGCTGCTAGTTCCGGTGGTGTCTTTTCTAGTGTACTTTTCACTGTATCCACAATCGCAAATACGGTGTCTTTCAGTGCTTTACTTATTTCCTCAGCTGTAATTTCAATTGTTTTAGGTAGTCCCGTTAAAAGATCTCGTCCACGAATGTCCATTGATTCTTTCTCTTCCGGCTCACTTGCAGATCCAATTTCCATTTTGATTGCCTCTGAAGTGCGGTCCCCAATCAAGAGATTATATTGCTTACGAATATAAGCAACAATGGCATCATCCAACTCATCCCCGGCAATACGTAAAGATTGACTTGTCACAATTCCTCCAAGGGATATAATCGCCACCTCTGTTGTTCCTCCACCGATATCGACGACCATGCTTCCAGTCGGTTCCCAAACTGGTAGATTGGCCCCAATAGCCGCTGCAAATGGTTCTTCAATTGTAAAGGCATCCCTAGCACCTGCTTGACGAGTTGCATCCTTTACTGCACGTTCCTCAACAGCTGTGATCCCCGAAGGAACACAAACCATTACATAAGGCTTGCGCGCAAATAATCCTTTTGACTTCGTGGCTTGCTTAATATAATATTTCATCATCGTTGCAGTCGTTTCATAATCAGCAATAACTCCATCCTTCATCGGACGAGTCGCGACAATATTCCCTGGTGTACGACCAATCATATTTCTGGCGTCATTTCCTACCGCGACAATTTGTTTCGTATCGGTTTGTAATGCGACAACTGAAGGTTCACGCAATACAACACCTTTCCCCTTTGCATACACAAGTGTGTTTGCTGTCCCCAAGTCAATTCCAAGATCTTTAGTCCCAATTCCAAACATGGTGTATCTCCCTTTCTGATACAAATTACGTAATTTCATCAATTATTGTATTGCTCATTTCACGTTATTAAGTGTCGATTTCATATTGGCAAAAAAAACATTAGTTAGTAAAAATCATAAATTATATTATAACGTAATAAAAAAGAAAATCCTAGCATTATAAGTAGCCTTTTTCTTTTAAACTTACGTATTTGTTATCCCCGATGATCAAGTGATCTAAAATATCAATTCCAATAATCTTGCCGCACTCCACTAAGCGTTTTGTCACCTCAATGTCCTCTCTGCTTGGACCGGGGTCGTAGGGTAGGAACCATGCGCCTTACTCTGTCTCCAAATCAGGTTTCACAATTCCCCCCTCAGAACCGTACGTACACCTTTCAGCGTATACGGCTCGCCAGTTGACTAATCAGAATTTGCTTCTCATGGTGGTCATGATGGCATTTGTAACATAGGACAATGGTTTTTCTATTGCGTTCTATCATTTTCTTGTCCAAAATGTTAAGTGTTTCTTTTTCTTCAAGTCTTTAACTTACGGACATGATGAACCTCCATCTGACCTTCTGTTGTACCACACGCTTCGCATTTGTTTGCTAATAAACGCTGTTCAAATTCTGTTCTACTTGAGTATTTCATGGTGTTTGTTAATCTATCTATTTCAGGTGAATCTGCTTTAATTGCACCTTTATGCTTAGGTAAGTCCTTTAGTTTGACAAATTGATGAAGTCTTTCGTTACCTTGTCTGTCCTTCCTAGCTAAACACAGAACACCTTGTTTGTAAGTTCTCATGCTAGATGCAACCTTCATAGAAGTACTTCTTCGTTTATTAGCAATGGTTTTGATAAAACTACTTTCTGCTAGATAGAATAACTTGTCTAGATGATGATAGTTATTCGCCAACTTGTAGTAGTTTGCAATTCCTATTAGCTCAGCGTTATAGATATACAATATTTCTAGCTCCGAATTGTGAATTAATTTTGCTCTGTGTATTATTTTAAAGGTGACTAAATTTCCATATCCATTTTTCATTGCAAATTCTTTGATTTTCTTTTCAGGGATTTCTAACTTTATTGCACCTGATCGTGTTCGCTTTTTCAATGAATGCTTTTGGTTTTGATACCTGACTCTTTTGACCTTTATCTCATCCCATCTTCGAAACTCATATCCAAGAAAGGGTATAGGATGTTCCAAATGAGTGATGAGCGTTTTTTCTTCACTTAGGTCAAGGTGGAGCTCCTTTTCAAGAAAAGTTTTAATCATTTCCTTTATATATAATGCGCTTTCCTTAGAACCAGCAATTCCGATTACAAAATCATCGGCATAACGGACATATTTCATTCTTTGATCATAATTATCCATTGGGTCAACTGATGGGGGTTCTATTTGTTTTCTTTTGAGTTCTTGGATAGTAAGAACTATATCCTCTCGTCTTTCCCATTTTGTATGCCCGTTTTTCTCATCAAGTCTCTTGATTTTCCGAGATAAAGTATAAATTTTCCCACGGATTTTTTTGTAGCTGACATTGCTCGCCCTAACCTTTCCTATATCAAATTCCTCTATTTGTTTTTCCATGAACAAGTCAAACTCATGGAGGTAGATATTAGCTAAGATAGGTGAGATAATACCTCCTTGTGGCGTACCGCTGTATGTTTTCTGATATGTCCAATTTTCCATGACACCACTAGTAAGCGCATTATGAATAAGAAGCAGGAAACGACGGTCATTGATTTTCATAGAGATAAGTTTGATTAGTACAGTATGGTCAATATGATCGAAGAAACCCCTAATATCTCCTACAATACACCATGTCAGACCTTTCCAAGTATTTTTGATTTGGGAAAGTGCTGTATGACAACTTCTGCCCTCCCTAAATCCATGGGAATTGTCTGAGAATACTGGTTCATATACATTCTCCAGTATCATTCTCATAACTTCCTGTACCATCTTATCTTTAAAGTTAGGAACTCCTAAAGGTCTCTTTTTCCCATTAGATTTTGGGATATAAACCCTTTTTACAGGTGCAAAGCGAAATGTTCCAGCTTTTAATTGCTCGATGATGTCATCTATTTTCTGTAAACTGAAACCATCTTTTGTTTCATCAGTTGTACCCTTTTTTAAATCTCCTGCATTTGGATATAGTTTTGCATATGCTTTAATCCACAACTCTTTGTTATACATGAGACGATAACAATCCGTAATGATGTTTCCTTTTTGAGAAGCATTCCTTATAACGTCTAACTGTCGAAATGGATTTGTTGTCATATTCATGACTCCTCTCTAGTTAACGTTAACATCAACCTGTCTCCCTTCCCCCTGCTAAGCTCATTACAAGCAAACGTTGGGTACTATGGAGACTCCGTTACCATATCCAATTTCATAGACTTATGTCTAATAGCCAATAGGCACTTGCACTTAGGTAATCCCTGCATTATGACATAATTTTAGATACGTGATGGTTAGGTATCCCTTTCGACGGTTTCCTCTAGTTGAGGATTGAAGGACAAACCTTACTATGGTATGGGCTCTGGAGATACCCGTAGACATTCTGGCGATATGTCTCCCATTTTGTCCTCATTGCCTATAAGCTACCGTAGACAATGGCGCACCCATCGCTCATTCGTCTAGGATTCAAGCAGTTTAGCTTTTACCATACATCACTTGGTCTGAAGAACTGACTCGACATTAGATAGCTTTGTCGTCTTTTCTCCTTTTCACATCATGCTCTGTTCCCTCTATAGGTTTCCCCTCAAGGTAAGATGCTGACCATAGAACATTGTAAGGAGTTCTAGTTTCTAAAGAAACACTAAAATTACGCACCTTGCAGGCGCACACCAGATGGGTGATTATGTGCACATATAATGGAGGCGGCAGAGCGGCGGAAAGCTTCTTTGAAGTAGGGTAAGTACTCAGCGCCTTGCTTAGTTGCCTAAGTAGGTTTCCAAGAACTCCCCTCCAAACCGTACGTACCCCTCTCAGAGTATACGGCTTTCCATTTATCAATCTAACTTTCCATTGCGTAAGTCATAATCGCATTTCACACACATGGCAATCGACTTGCGATTTCTCGCAATCATAATTTGCTCCCATCGTTTCTTACCTTTCAAGTTCTTGAATTTATTAACATGATGCATTTCCAATGGAACATTTTCTGCACCACACCACTCACACTTTTGGGCTAAAAAGGCGCTCGATGAGACTTGTTCTGCCACCGTAAAGTAACGTATTTTCAATTATATCGACTGACTGTTTTTGGATTTCCGAGTTTTTTCCATTCGTTGTTCCGTAAAAAAGGAAATTTTAGGAACGTCCTTCGTTATATATCATATACCAATTTCCCTGTTTATCCCGTATTTTGTAATAATTTTACTAACGGTGCTTTTATATTTGGCATAATAATCATGCTGTATATCATGGTTTGTCGGAATGTTTGAAGAACATGTACATTGCTTGCTAGTCGATAATAATTATATAATCCTTCAATTTCCGCATTGTATGCTCGAAGAATTTCTAGGTCATCATTATGCTTCGACTTTTGCTTTGGTAGTTAGATTGCTTAATACTACTTTTGGATTTCTCAGAGCCTCACGCTCCTTCCAATTTTGTATTAAACGAGATAAACTGCTCCCCTTCGCCATGTAATAGGCTTTCCCTATCTCGGACTACTACGAGAGCTCCGTTGCCATATCAGATATTCAGCATCATCTTTCTTGCTTTTCAGCTTGAAATTTATCACCTTATTTGGTATTATGCATAGCTGTGTTGACAGCGTTCTGACTTAGGCAATCCCCATTTAGACATTTAGAAACATAGCACTTCATAGTTTCGGATGTGACTTTCACTCGTTTCTTCCATATAGAAGTTGGTCGAAATGGTATCGCTTCATGTTCCTCGAAGTGTTTTAAGAAACATGCACATTTCGCACAGCGTATATCGTTACCTCCCGCTGAAGGTTCCCGTAATCCACCTTGAGCTATCATTCAAGCAATTCAGCTTTCATCCTTGTCTATGAATTTTCATCTCGCCATGCAGTCGTGCCTTGGTAACTAGACAACTTATGGCTTTTCCAACATGCTACACTCCCCGCTCGGTTTCCCTTACGGATAAGTTGGCTGATGATAGGGTAAAGATTGCGATATTCCCTACTGCTTTGCTAGAACAGATTTTCTAAATCCCCTTATGGGCGCACAACCTCACGTGGATGCACGATGGATGCGTTTAGACTGCCGATAAAAATGGTTTGTTTGTGGATAACTTGATTTTTGGTATTGAGGTAAAGACATACGAAGTGTTCCTGAGATAAGAAGCGCATATCATTCATAATATAATTCGCGCCATCTTCTGGGGAGCGGATGACATAACGATCATCATATTTTAAGTTGCTGATGCGCCTTCCTAATTCAACTGCCGCCATAATTTGCACGGCCTTTGCTTTTCCAATTCCTTTAATAGAGGTCATCTCTTCAAAAGAGGCGGTCTGCAACAACCTTAGCCCATCGAAGTGATTTAAGAGGCGATTGGCTAATTGGAGGACCGATTCATTTTTCGTTCCTGTTTGTATAATAATCGCTAATAACTCGTGATTGGACAAACTTTCTGGTCCGTGTTGGGTCATTCGTTCACGGGGTCGGTCCTTTTGAGGGACATCCCGAATCATAAACGATTCCTTAGTCATTTCTTCTCTCCCTTCTTTTTTAGGACGAGAAGGAAAACGGAGGCCCTACATAGCCCATCCTTCTTAATTGTCGATATACTTTTGCTACTGGTAAGCCAACGACAGAAAAATAATCACCGTCAATTTTTCTTACAAATGCGGCCCCTATTCCTTGAATTCCATAAGAACCAGCTTTATCAAAAGGCTCACCGCTATGTAGATAGCCTTCGATTTCCTCATTCGTTAACTCCCAAAAAGTAACTAAAGTTTTTTCATAAAAGATCTCTTTTTCTCGTTTGTAATGGATAGACACACCCGTATAGACAGAATGGGTATTCCCTGATAATTTCTTTAAAACTTGCCTTGCTTCTTCACTTGATTCAGGCTTACCTAAAATTTCATTCTCGAAAACGACAATCGTATCTGCACCGATGACAAAAGCATCTTCTTGTTTACTTGAAATCGCTTCTGCCTTCTTATTCGCTAAATACATCACCACTTCTTTAGGTGATAAATGTTTCGGATAAGATTCATTCACTTGGGTTGTTTGAATGGTAAAAGGGAGATTTATTTGTTCAAGGAGTTGTTTTCTTCTCGGGGAGGTAGAGGATAATATGATGTTTGCCAAAATCAATCATTCACCTTTCCTTCATCTGAATAGGGAGATACACCATCATCATCTTACCAAATTTGTTACTAAGTTACAATGTTCTACAGAAAATGCTTTGGTTTTTGAACGAATGATTCTTGAACTTTAGAATAGGATGAAAATCTGACCGATTGGCTGGGGAAACTTTCCTATGTCTAGGGCCTCTTTTTCAGGTTTGACCATTTACCGAAAGGATTTGATTATTTCCCTTAAATATTTGCGCTACTCCAAAACCAACAAAAAACCTGCATCTCACTCGATACAGGTTCACCTTTTATTTTGAATAGATTTTCATGAATTTTAATAAATATCCCTGTGCCTTTTCGCCATTTTTGATATCTTTCGTCTGTTGGAATGACTCGATTTCCTTTGTTGCTTGTAATAGGGCGGTTTGTAATTGGATCATTTTCTCATTGTTAGTCTTTTGTTTTTCGATTTTCTTTCGCAGTGAAGCGATAGTAGAATCGTCTACCTCTTTGTTTAAAAGAATATCCATACTTTCTTTTGAGGATTGATCAAATAATGCGAGCATTTCTGTTAATAAGGCTTCATCTTTTTTCGAAAATTCGGATGCGGTTCCAGAAATGGATAGGCTTTTTGCATAGACATCCATATCTTTCTTTTTCAATTTTTCCCCTAAAAGTTTAGCCGTACCCAATTCATTGCTTGTCCCTAAAACTAATAATTGATTTCCGTCCTGATTGACGATTTCAACTGGTACCTCTTTCGCCGCAATCGACTGTTTCACTTTTTTAGCAGCATCCTCCTCGCCAAATACTCCACCTTGAACGATATTTGTAGACAATTCTGGTAAGGTAATCTCTCTCCCTTTCTTTTGTTCTGGAGGTGAAGTAGCCGCTTTACTATCCTTCCCCTCATTTTCTTGAAGCATTTGATTTGTAGGTTGGGAATTAGGGGTATCTTCCTTCTGCATAAAATGAATGATTCCATATCCTAATGAGATTCCAATCACCATCGCACTTACAATTGAAAACATGATCGAAGCGATACTTTTACCAGAATTCCCTGGAAGCATGAGTTTCTTTCGCTTTGGCTTTGGAACATAATACATCGGTTGAAACTCCTCTTTTTTAGTGACTGCTTCTTCATCAGGCAATACCCAATCAAAGTCATCTTCTTCCTTTTGATCTTTCTCTGCGGCAGCTGCCATTTCTTGTCCACTCCAATGATGTACAAGCAGATCATCTTCAAATTTTTGTTCCTTCCCATCGATTTTAATTTTGACCGTTGATTTTTTCGTCTGCTTGTCCATAATATATCTCCCTTCTTCCATATTCATATTTAAAAGGAAGCTAGAAAGTCCTTAGCCATGTATTCCCCGATTCCAATTAACCTTCTATTCCATTCGCTAATACTAGCATAGTGAAAATAAAAAAGAACAAGACTTTTGTCGTCTCGTTCTGAAAGGTTTTCGTCAAATTTTTTAATTGTCCGTAATATTTTCTTTTATTAATTTCCGAATGGGAACAGGCCCTTCGATGGTGGCATTTCCTTTCTGATAGGAGCAAAGTTTTTTTGTCATTCCTTTTAAACAGATCGCGGTAATTTTTCCCTTTTGATCAGTGACTGCGTAAGTTGCCTCTGATGGAGGGATGAGTAAAGCCTTTTTCATTCATAGACGATGCCTTCCCTATTCATTTAATCCCCAACAATCACGAAGGGGGATTTCTTATTAGCTGGACCAGGTGTATCGATTTTCGGCAAATCTTTTAATAAATCAACTAGGTTTGGCATATAGTACGTCTGAATCGTCACATTGAAAGTGAACTCTTTTCCTTCTCCTTTTAGTTTCGTCGCTTCATCTGGGACATCAAAAATGATTTCCTCAATTTTTATTGTACGGATTTGTTGTTCCAATCCAGATAAAAATTCCTGCATTTCAAAATATCCGGGAGAAATAACGGTTAACTCCGCTGTCAGTTCTTTAATCTCAGCCGGCCGGGACTTCCCTTTTTCCTCTGCTCCGTCTATTCCCGTTTCATCAGACGTTTCATCATCTTTAAAATCCATCGATTCAATCAAACAATGGGACATCAATTCAACTTTTTCCAAATCTAATAACAGCTTATCGGTCATCGGCTTCACTGGTATTTTTTGTTGTAAATTGCTTGTCACCACTCGATTTTGAGTTGTGGACGAACGATCGTTCTTTTCCAACACTTCAATTAATTTCTCCTCAGACTGCAATTGCTTTTCTTTTCTATTTATATCTTCGGTAACAGGGCGATAATAAAATATATATGTAATCATTATGATTCCAATTAGTAAAAGAATCGCTAAGGAGAGAATCCATATATTCCGTTTCTCTTGAAAAAAACTCATGGCTGATCTTCTCCTCGCTCTTTATCGACTGTATCGACTGTCTTCATTTCGTCTTTTTTAATGTTGGTATCCTTTAATGAAATTTCATATTCGGCAATATATCTCGGCAAATCTTTCTTTATTTTCATATCATCGTTTGACTTTTCTCCTTCTTTCACAAGTTCATCTGTTGAAACAGACAAAAGTCGAACAGATTGAATCCATTTGGAAGATTGAAGTTCAATCAAATAAAACGCCGCTTCTCTATTGACATCAAATTGTACCTCAAGCTTTAAATTCTCTGTCGATGTGTAAGAAAATGACCGAAAAAAACCCCGTTTTGGTAATAATTCAATTAAATGTTGTAATACAGGAACTGTTCGAATTCTTTTTGATTCAGCCCACTCAACTGCTTCATTCAGTTTCTCCACACTATTTTCACTTTCATCATTTTCGACGCTTGACTCCAATGCCGTTCGTAGTTGTTCCGCCGTTTTGATTTTAGACTCAAGCAGTGCTAAATCACTTTTTTTTGTTTGGATTAAAATAAAGTTCGTAACCACAAGGATGATCGCGAGTAAAATGAGGACCAAAAGAATATATAGAACGCTTTTACTTCTCGTTTCTTTTTCCGGTAATAGATTAATATCAACTAACACCGCGTTACACCTCTTTCAATCCCAATCCAACTGCTGGATGATAGATTTCCGGTACCGCCCGTCCGTCTTTATCCTTTACGACCATTTCATCCTGCTTGATGATTTTCATCTCAAACGATTTTTCGATATAGTCTTCTATAAAGGTTCGTCTTTCATGTTCTCCACTAATAAAGATTTTCTCAATATGCACTTGGCCTTTGTGCAATGAATTTTCATAGAAATTGACGACATTTTGACATTCATTTAGGGCATCTTCTAGAAACGCTCCTTCTGAAATTTGACCATCTACTGTTTCTTTCTCACCGAAAAAAATAGGTTTCATAAATGCTAGTTGATGATCATTGTAAATCGATGCCGTTAAAGTCCGTTTCTTTATATGTAATACCATTTCATGCTCTTTTGGATTTGTTAAATTTTTTAAGGTAAATAAGCGATACAAACAAAGGGCATCGATATCAGCTGCAATAGGTTTTAGTTTGGCATCTTCTAGTAAATTTTGATATTGCCGAACTTCTTCTTCTGGAGCTGCGATTAATAGTACTTCTTTTTTTCCATCTTTCTCACCGACAACGACCGAATCAAACACAGGATCCTCGAATGGAAGATGAATCGTCTTCCCAATTTGTAAAAATAAGTAGCTTTCGATCTCATCATCCTCTAAATCTTCTGTAAGAGTTTCCGTTCGGACGGTAATATAGTCGTCCTGTACATTAAAGCGTACAGGCCGGTTTTTAATCTTCCAATCCGTCACACAATTTTCTACGATTTCAAGTAAGCCTTCATAATCGATAATGGACCCTTTTTCGATCAAGCCAGATGGAAGAATCCTTTCCTCATATTGTTGAACGATCATAGGACTTGTTTGCTTCATTTCAACGAAACGAATGGCATAATCAGTAAAAATAAGATTGGCTGTTTTATTTACTTTAGAAAATAGTCGAAAAGCCATTCTATCTTCCCCTTTTTAACTAGATGTCAATTCCATTTCTCATCGATCAAAAAATGTAAAATACCAAGAAAAAATAGGATCACCATACAAATAGACGATGATCGCCGCCAACGTAATAAAAGGACCAAAAGGAATTGGTTTTCCTTTTTTCACAATTCCAAAAGCCATTAAGATCAACCCGATGACAGCTCCAATTGCACAAGCTAAGAAAAATGTGAGCAATACGTTTTTCCATCCCATGACAAAGCCAATGACAGCAAATAATTTAATGTCTCCTCCGCCCATTCCGCCGCGACTGACGATGGCAATCGCCAATAATAGCAGAAACCCAACAAGAGCCCCGACAATCGAGTCCCACCATGGGTTTAAAGGTACATACAAACGTTCCGCAATAAAGACAAGGCTAAAAAATAATAGCACTTTATCAGGAATGATCATATAAGCAAGATCAGATACCGTAATGATGATCATCATTGAAAGGAACGTAATAGCGATGACAAATTCAAATGTGAAGCCGAAAGTTTGATACGCATATAAAAATAACAGTGCCGTTCCCAGCTCTGTTAAAGGATAAATTGGGGAAACCCGTGCACGACATACACGGCATTTCCCCCCTTGTATTAAGTACGATAAGACAGGGATCAACTCCCACCCTGTCAACTGATGCCCACAATGGGGACAGGCACTCCTTGGCTTTACAATCGACTGTTTTAACGGAACCCGCAGGCCCACGACATTAAAGAATGAGCCGAAGAGGAGAGCGTATAGGAAGATTAGGGTTTTCATAAATAATTTTATTTAATTTCTCCTCTGGTAATTGCAGATGCTTTTGTAGCTGTATCGATACCACGCTCACCTTTTAAAACTACTTTATACTCAGTGTTATTAGTTGTTGTGTTCTTTGAAACTACGACTTTTGAGTTTTGCTTCTGTTCATTTGTATAAGCCTGCTTTGTATCTGGGTCATCAAATTCATCTAAATAACCTTTATTAATTAATTCATCTAACGTTATATCCCCAGGAATTTTAAAGTTTCTCTCAGCACTAATATACGTTTTTGCTGCACTTTCCATTTGTTGTGCATTGGAAATTATAGCGTCCTTTTTAGTGTTATCAATTAGCTTCCCTATCGCCGGGATCGCAATCGCTGCAATAATTGCCAAAATCACAATTACGGCTAATAGCTCGATTAATGTTAACCCTTTCTGCTCTTTTAATCTTGTTTTCATTTTTTGTAGCACGCCTTTTCCCCCTAAAAAAGTATTAGTATAAAATAACTATAATGCTATGTTAATATTTTACATCCAAAAAATCAACCAAAATTTCTACATTTTTTACAATTTTTTCAGGAGGTTTGGACTGTATTAAAGATTTCGAACATAGGTACAAGGATAGATGTAACGATTGTCCCGACGAGTCCTGCTAGTAACACGATCATTAATGGCTCGATTAATGATTTAAGCTGATCTGTTGAGGCCTCTACTTCACTTTCATAAAAATCGGCCACTTTCGAAAGCATCGTATCGAGAGAGCCTGTTTCCTCTCCTATAGCGATCATATGAGAAACTAAAGGTGGAAAGGCCCAATGTTTTTTCATCGGCTCTGTTAAGGAGCCACCACTTTCTAATGAATCTTTTGACTTATGAATGACTCGGGCGATAATTTCATTTTCTACGACATTCTCAACGATGGTCATCGCTTGTAAAATCGGGACAGAGTTAGAAAACAAGGAACTAAGGGTCCGCGTCATTCTCGCCAGCACAGCCTTTTGAGCTATTTTTCCAAATATTGGAGTTCTTAATACAACCAAATCTACATAATATTTCGTTTCTTTCCGTTGTTTGAGCGCCCAGATTCCACCAAAAAAGAGGAGAATGAGCCCAATGACAAAATACCAATATTGTTGCATCCAGTTACTAGCTCCAATGACAAATTTTGTGATTGCCGGCAATTCTCCGCCGAAATCGTTAAACATATCAACAAAAGTAGGAACGACGGAAACGAGGAGAAAGATGACGACCCCGATCGCAATCACCCCAACGACCGCAGGGTATGACATCGCAGCTTTCACTTTTTGCTTTGTACGATGCTGTTTTTCATAATGGGTCGCCATCTCATCTAATGTTTCATCTAAATTTCCTGTCGCTTCCCCTGCCCTTAACATATTAATAAAAAGCGGTTCAAATACTTTCTTTTGCTTTTCACAGGCATCAGAAAGGTGAATCCCATCTCTTAATTCTTGTTGAATATTTACAAGTGCCTTACGTAAAGCTTTACTTTCCGTTTGTTCGGATAGAATCACGGTGGCATCGATAATCGTTACACCTGCTTGAATGAGCGTAGAAAATTGCCGTAAAAAAATAACGAGATGCGCTAATTTCACAGGGTTGCCGATCATAATATCTTTTGTAAACAATGTTTCAGGAAGCTGTTGAACATCAATGACACGAACTCCCGTTTTTTGTAGTTTTTGGATCGCCTCTTTTCGGGAATCAGCGGTGACTATTCCTGTTTTTTTTCCTTTGCGATCCCGTCCAGTATATTTAAACCGAGCCATTTAGCATCTCCCTTTCTCGGAGATATGGTACGATCGTTTCTTTTACGACTACACCTTTTTCATATAAATCACGTACATGATCTGCCATAAGCTGCATTCCTTGTTGCTTCGATGTTTGCATAATATTCACGATTTGATGAACTTTATCAGAGCGAATTAAATTTGCAACGGCGGGTGAATGAAGCAAAATTTCAATCGCAGCTCTTCTCCCTTTTTTATCGGTTGTTGGGAATAATCGCTGAGAAATGACCGCAGCAAGGACAGTCGCCAATTGGGTACGGATTTGTGGCTGCTGTTCAGCTGGAAATACATCGATGATTCGTTCAATTGTTGCAGGAGCACTTGAAGTGTGTAATGTAGCTAACACTAAATGTCCGGTTTCTGCTGCTGTGATCGCCGTTTGAATGGTTTCTAAATCACGCATCTCCCCAACGAGAATGACATCAGGGTCTTGCCTTAAAGCACTTCGCAACCCTCTCGCAAAATTCTTCGTATCATATCCAATTTCCCGCTGATCGATAATACATGTCCCATGTTTATGTAAATATTCAATCGGGTCTTCAAGTGTAATCACATGCTTCGGGATATTTTGATTTAAGTAATCGATCATGCTCGCAAGTGTTGTTGATTTCCCACTTCCTGTTGGTCCTGTTACAATCACAAGTCCATGTGGCTTATTAGCTATTTGCTTCAAAATGGGTGGCAATGATAACTCCTCAATAGTGGGAATTTTCGTTGGGATGACGCGGATCGCCAAAGAAATACATGACCTCTGATGAAAAGCGTTCACACGAAAACGCGATACACCTGCAATCCCATAAGAAAAGTCGAGCTCTCCCTGGTCTTTAAACGTATTCCAGGAATGTTTTGGAACAATTGTTTTCGCCATCGCTTCCGTATCATCTGGACATAATATTTCTTTTCCATATCGCTTTAAATCTCCATGGATACGAAAAATAGGTGGTGACCCGACGGTTAAATGAATATCAGATGCCTTTAATTCAAAGGCAGTACATAATATATGATCTATCTTTTCTCTCATTTTTACCTACTCCATTAACGCTACGCGAAGTACTTCTTCTGTCGTAGTTAGTCCTTGCTTCACTTTTAATAAACCGTCATCTAAAAGAAAAATCGTCTTTTGTCTTCTGGCTTCTTCTCTTAACCTTGAAAATGGTTCATCATTTAAAATGAGGTTTTTGATTTCATCGCTCAAATCTAGTACTTCATGGATGGCAAGTCGCCCTTTATATCCTGTCATATTGCAAGAGGAACAGCCTTTTCCACGAACTACATGATCAATCTTAATTCCTCGTCTAGCAAAAATCTCAATTTCTCGTTTCGAAGCTGATTCTCTATGGGCACAATCACGACAAACTTTACGCACGAGCCGTTGGGCAACAATTCCATTGATTGAGGAGGCGATTAAAAATGGCTCAACTCCCATATCCATTAATCGTGTAATCGTGCTTAAGGAATCATTCGTATGGATTGTACTTAACACTAAATGCCCGGTTAAAGATGCGCGGACAGCAATTTCAACCGTCTCCTTATCGCGAATTTCCCCTACCATAATAATATTCGGGTCTTGACGGAGAATTGATCTTAATCCTGCTGCGAACGTTAATCCAACATTAGGATAAACTTGTATTTGATTGACTCCTTCTACTTGATATTCCACCGGATCTTCCACCGTAATAATATTCACTTCTTCTTGGTTTAATCGGTTTAGTGTTGCATATAACGTAGAAGATTTCCCTGATCCTGTTGGCCCTGTAATCAAGACAATTCCGTTTGGCCGCTTGATCATACTTTCAAACCGCTTTAAATTTACTTGATTAAAACCTAATTGTTGAAGATCATTTAAAGAACTGCTCATATCAAGTAAACGCATGACAATCTTTTCCCCGTATACAGTCGGCAATGATGAAACACGTAAATCAATGGGGCGTAAATCAACTGTTGCTTTAAAACGCCCATCTTGAGGTACACGATGTTCAGTAATATCTAAATTCGCTAAAATTTTCACACGAGCAATCAGCATATTTTGCATATACTTTGGCAGCTGTCTTTCCGTTTGCAAGAGGCCATCTACTCGTATGCGAATCAATACTTTTGTTTCATGAGGATCGATATGAATATCACTTGCCTTTTGAGCAACGGCATTGGCTAAAATTTGATTCACTAATTTCACGATTGGTGAATCATCATCTACAACCGCTTCATTTTTCGGTTGATCAGATTTTGCCTCAACAAAAAACTCCTCTAACCCCGCATCGATCTCATAATATTTATTAATAGACCGGACAATATCATCTTTTGTCGCAATCGCTGTCTCAATCTGAAAACCAGTAGATAGACGTAAATCTTCGATCGCAAAATAATCCATGGGGTCGGACATCGCCACGAATAAGCGGTTTTCTTCCTTTTTTAAAGGAATGATTAAATGTCGCTTTGCCACTTCTTTCGGGATAAGATGAAATAATGTTGGATCAAATGGGTAACGGTATAAACTTATATGAGGAATCCCTAGCTGAAATTCTAATACTTCTATCAGTTGTTGTTCTGTAATATAACCCCTTTGTAGAAGAGCATCCCCAAGCTTTTGGTCTTCTCCTTTTTCCGCTAATGCCTTTTGTAACTGATCATCAGAAATAAGTCCAGATTCAATGAGTAAATCTCCAAGTCGTTTCCGTGGTTTTCGCAAATCAAATCACCTTTTTTCTATACATAAGGAGGGGAAGATGCCAAGACGAATTTTTTGTTCTTGGTCTTTACATTCTTCCTCCACTTTGTTCATAATTCTTTCCATCTTCAAACGAACTCTAATACACATTAAGATGCTTGCTGTTTATTTTCTGCTTTAGTTTCGTTATCCTTTTGACCTTCATTTGGTTCATTCTTGTTTAGCTGATCAGATTTGGGTTGTTGTGTACTTTCTTTTGAGTCCTCTTCCTCTACTTGCTTTGGCTCAGGTGGCTTTAACGAGCTATGAATTTCTACTCGGTGAACGGGTGGATAAAAATCCTCAGAAATTTTTTCTTCCTTATATTTATCATTTAGTTCAGAAGCCACTCTATACACTTGTATAAGTAACCCCTTTTTTCCAGAAGTCTTCACTTTCATCTCATTAAACGGAAGGGATGGTGAATACCTTACGACAACTTTTGGTGCGATCGTTTCTTTATTTTTCAGTATCATTTTATATTGATAGGCAAAGGGGATCCCTTTTAATGCCATATATAATTTTCCATTCACCATTTTCATTTCAATTATGTATTCTTGATCATTTGGATTCATAAAGGAAAAATTCAGATTTTTCTCTGGTTGGACCTTTGCTTCTGTTCCAAGCTCGATATTTCCTGGTAAACTCTCACTCTGGTTTTTTTCCAAAATTAAAAAATTTGACTGCATAATGATCTGGAACAAGGAAGTGGATAATAGGTTTAAATCATCCTCCTCCAACGAGCGAAATCCTGTTTTTTCGATCCATTCATTAAAGGAGAAAACAGCATTTGCAGTTACTTTAATGGACGAATGCTTATGGATAAAATCTTGTAGGTCTGGGCCTACTTGATGTTTAAATAATCTCTCTGCCACAATATCCCGCTTCTTTTGCTCCTTTAAATACAAAGTTAAATCGATGACGGTTTCTCCTTTTTGTAAATAAGAACCAATATCTGCTAGATCCTTCTGCAAACTTTGTAAATCAAATGTATTAAGGTCTAGTTGTGGAAAAGAAAAAGCAATCATGGACTTTAATTGTTTTTCGGAAACATCGGCCATTAAAGGATTGGTTTCACCTGAAACCGCTTTTGCAACGGAATCTTTCTTTCTTATTTCAATCATCGACACATCCATTTCTTCATGTTTCTCAACATATTGAAAGCTTAACTTCGCTTCTTGCTTCCATTTATCAATTTGATTGTTTAATATTTTCAAAGACATCGGTTTTGTTTTTTCCGATACATCAACAGGACCTATTTTCGTCCCCTCTGCAAATGTTGAACTTGATAGAAATACCTTTTCATAAGCGAAGGCGCCGTAGTGTGAAAAGGTTATGAAATAGGTGGTTAATAAGACCATACTTATAAACACTTTAATGAACTGTATATCCTTCAATTTAGACGCCCCCAAATGGATTATTCAATAATATTCATGGATAATTCGATAAATATTTCCGGACCCGCCAATCTTGCTTTTCTTACACTTTCTTCCGTGAGAACGGCATCTTTTGCGATAATGATTTCACCATGACGATCTTGTATATCTTTTACAACCGTTTTTCCCACTAATAATTGATCTTGTTTCCGTTCAATTTCTTCAAGGCTCTTATTAAAATCCTTTTCCATTTCAGTTATATTTGTCCCTACTAAATGTTCCGTCGCCTGTTCCGCCACGATGATAATATCCTTTCCGTATGTCACAACATATTCAGTTTCCAATAATACTTTCTCTTCTTTCATTTGTACTTCTATAGAAACAATTTTCCCTGATTGCTCATCGATATAGTACTCTTTCGCCTCTCCGATTAACTGCCCTTTTCTCGTCATTAATCTTGTATTTTCAATCTTTGTTTTTTTATTAAAAAGATCATTTGCAATTGGAATTTCATTTAAATCAATTACAGCATTCTCATTTTCTACTGTTAAGGCATATTCCCCAATTCCGACTACTTTCCGAAATGGGATCGCTTTTCCACTATATTGCCATTCTTCATGCTCGACTGTGAAAAAGTCGACACTTCCTTGGTCCGGATTAATCACTAACGATTTTACACGCCCAATTTCAATTCCATCCATAATACTTATAATGGGCAATCCTTTAATTTCCGCTGATTTTTTCATTTTTCATACCTCACCTGTCTTTATATTCATGACAAAAGTATATCATTCTTCCTTTTTGATCATAAGTATACTTTACTAGATAAATTCAAAAATTATTGTTTATCATCCATTATTTTCATGAATAATAACCTAAAGGTCGCAATCTCTTTCATAATAAATGGATATGTACGAAATTTCTCTTCTAACTCATGAGTAAAAGTGCGAAATTCAGCTTCATTTTCTGATTCCATATAGGAAGCGAGTAACACTTTTGCAAAAATAAAATAATCTCGATCATGTAAATTCGTATGAAGGTGGGACTTGATCATCGCCTCATAATCCGATCGCGGAAGTAATTGTTTTTTCATTTCTATTTGCAAAAGCATCGAGGTTAATAATTCATGATGGATCACTTTCTTTTCTTCTTTTATCATTCTCTCCTCTACGTCTGCTACTATTTCCACTTCTTTGTCCTCTATTTGTTCTTCCATTTTCTCATCAATAAATTCAAGCTGCGTAGCTCTTCCCCCCTGTTCATTCATTTCATTTTGTGAAAAAACGGGTTCAACCCTAATATCTTTCTCCTCTAGATTGTCTTCTATATTCTCTAGATGAGCCTGTTCAAGTTTATATATTTCCGTTGGGATGGTTTCATCCTGTCCCAAATATTCGTAATTTTCCTCTTCTTCGTCTTTGACTTCTTTTTTTTGAGTTTCACTTTCAATATCGTACCCCTCTTGATCTTGTGGGAGTGGACTAAGGGACTTAACCACTTCATCCTGATCCTGATCCTCATCCTCAACTCGTTCGATTGGATCACTCGTTTCTTTCTCATTCTTCTCGTTGTAGCAATCTTCTGTATTTCCTGTCATTTCCGCTAGTGTAGAAGATTCGCTTGGCACATGAATTTCTCCATCAAGAATGAGTGGTTCTTCCTCCTCTACTACATTTGATTCATGTTTGGACTTATCTAATGGTTCACCCTCATCATTTATGTACAATAACTCTTCCGAAAATAATTCTTCAATATTATACGAATCTTCATCCGCTTTTTGTTGATGACCACTTGATCCTACCGGAATGTTTTCATCTAATTTCTCAAGCATATCCCATTCATTTATTCCACCAACATCATGATCGAAAAATTCCTCTAACAACTGATCCTCTTCCTTTGTTACTACTTGTTCCTTCAAAGGGGCGATGTAATCTTCTACTCTATTTACTTCCTCTTCATCTATCTTTTCTGAATCTACTCTAGAAGACTCTTCTATCGGATGTAATTCGTCAGTAAGCTTTTCCTGTTGTTCCACATGGTCATCTTCCTGTATCCCAGCTGCTATTCCATCCATAGTCTTTGAATGTTTTGTTGGAGGAATTATGGCTTCCTTATGATCATTAGGCATAACAGGTTTTGTATTGTGGGCGGGATTTCCAATTTCCTCCACTATTTCCTCATCGCTTGTTTGTTCAAATAACCATTTTGCACCATATTTATTAAGAAAATAAGCTGACAAACAGAGGAGAATAATTAAAATGATGAACACTTGCCAAAGTGGTAAAATCAGCTGGGTAAAAAATCCCATCAAAACGATAAAAACCGTCACACTTGTAATAACCATCCTCCCTTTTACCGATAAGCTCAAAGGAATTAAATACAATATCGGGATAATAAGGAATATTGATAATAGTAAAGTTATAATTTTTGTCATTTCTACGCCTCAAATAATAGGATATTTTAACCTTTTTATCTATTTTTTATGAAAATAGAACTATAAACTATTGTATAATAAAACAAAGAATTTTAAAAGAAGGGAAAAGGATTCGATTGTCAAAAATTGTCCTAAAAAACCAAAAAGGTTTCACACTCATTGAATTATTGCTTTCGGTCACCATCTTATCGATGA
Organism: Oikeobacillus pervagus; assembly: GCF_030813365.1. NCBI lineage: Bacteria > Bacillati > Bacillota > Bacilli > Caryophanales > Bacillaceae > Oikeobacillus > Oikeobacillus pervagus. The sequence goes on along the minus strand of NZ_JAUSUC010000008.1, from coordinate 4,597 downwards.
TTTTATTAAGCGTCATGAACTTCTTTTATCATTCAGGCAAATACAAAGTCATGAATGAAAATAAAACGGTGGCCATAAATGTGGCGAGAAATGCCTTAATGTTTATGGAAAAGCAAGATTTTATTAAAGTACGAGGTTATTTCCTTCAATCAAATATCAGCGCCGATCGTCATAATGAAAGTTATCGACTTGCTATTTGTGATAAAAAGTATAGTCTTTTAGAATCAGATTCATTAGGTAAATGTGAAAATATTCGGATTAATAATGTCTCATATAAAGTTTCCATTTACCCCCATCCCGACAAGCATTTCAATCAGGATCAAGATCCAAATTATTATATGCCGATCCAAGTGAAGGTGGAATGGGAGGGAAATGAAAATGAAAATGAAAAAGCAACTACACTTGATGGCACGATTAAAAGCGAAGATCTACGATAAACATGGATTAACACTCGTGGAAATACTGGCAGCCATCACGATATTCGCCATCCTAGCTCCGATTATTTGGGGTGTATTGGTGACGGGGCAAAAAATATATGTAAAACAATCAACAGAAGTTCAGTTTCGTGATGATGCAGACTATGTCGTTACTTTAGTGATGAATGAATTTTATTCAGAACCATTTAATTATGTGGAAAAATGCGGGAAAAATTGCATAAAAATAATCCAATCCGAAAGGACAACACTTGCTCCAGTAGAAAAGGATTCCTTGAAATATTATGAGGTAGAAAAAGAAGAAATAACTGCTGAGGAAACTCGAATTGAAATAATTGAAGAGAATGGAAAAACCTCATATAAAATGAATGATCAAATTTTGGAAACAGAGTCTGATTTCACAGGTTCGACTTTAGAATTTTTTTGTCCAAATGAAAACAAAAAGGATGAAAAATGTTCAAGTGGCATTATTAAGTTAACAAACAACATGAGCCAGCCTGGAAAAACAGATCAATCATTAACATTAGAAAGCGAGTTCGGATTTTAATGAAAAAATGGATAATGACTGAAAATGGGAATACCTTAATACTTGTTCTCTTAATCTCTGTAATCTTTATGACGATCGGAATGGCTATCGTTGCCGCTACGATCGGTGGCTCGAAACGTACCTCGATTCGAGAAGCCGAAGTCAATACGACATATGAAGCGGTGAAAGTACTTGACCAGATCACAGCCGACTTATCACGTCATCTTCGAGTTGAAGACTATGAAATTGAGAATTTACGAACAGCAACTGTTTCTAATAAAATTCGAGAGATTCTTGATTCTATCAAAAATGAATATCTCTCCGAAAACGGAATTGAACGTATCGAATATAAAGATGTAACAACTAATTATAAAGAAGTAAAACCATCGGAAACACTTACACGTGTATTTGAAATTTCCGTCACAACCAAAACTGAAGAAGGGAAAGGTAAAATTGACCGCACTGCGAAAAAACGATTGATTATCTCCCCTCTTCCAAGCTTTTTAAAGTATGCAGTAGGATCAGAAAAAGGGATTCTTTCTTTAAACGGCTCACCTAATATTGCTGGAAACGTATTCGCAAATAATCTACATATTCAAGAAGAAGCCAAATATTTCTTACCAAACGATGCGGAAGATGATCCGAGCACAATCAAAACTCCCTACCCCTCTGTCATAGGGGACCTTTATGCTAACGATTTTAAAGCCGATAAAATCTATCATGTTTTAAAAGCGGATCATTTTTATAAACAAAGAATACCATATTTAAAAAATGACAGTCAGTATCAAGAAGTTCACTTCGATGAGGCGTTTGAAGAGGAAAAGAAAAAAATCGAAGGCAAGGTAAATTTATTTACCATGGAAGATTTTCCGACTATAGAATATCCAGAACATGAAGAATTCCTTACTGATAAAATTGTGGACGGGAAATACTGGACTTACGATGAGAAAGGAAAGGCTATTGTCCATTCATTACATGGTTCACATATAAAACAAACGGGAGATTTAACGATCACAAATACGAATTCACCTTCACACTTCAAAAATGTTGAAATAGGTGGCGACCTCACCATTGTGGCAAACCAAAATATGAGTGTAGACAATCTAATCGTTGATGGTAAAGTGGAAATCATTAATAATCACGGCCAATTTACTGTGCAAGGAAAAGTAAAAGCAAAATCAATCAAGGTGATCAACACAGAGGAAGGATCCTTATCGATGGAGGCTATTTTTTCTGAAGATGAAATTAGAATTGAGAATAAAAAAACGATGAAAATAAACGGATCGATTGCGAGTAAAGGGAAAGTATTCATTAAAAATATAGGAATGATGAACATTCAATCTTTATCAAATCTATATTCTGGAGAGAAATTGGAGTTCAATAATAAAGGGAATCTAACGATTGAGACTGATCTTGTCAGTTCGGGTACCATCATACTAGAAAACTCACAATCTCTAAATTTTTCTGGTGATATGTATTCAACAGGCGAAATGAAATTGATTTCCCATAATAATGATGATACCCAAATTGCTGGAACTTTATTATCTGTAGAAGACTTAACCATACGCGGTGATTCAGACGATGAAGGGGATGGTGGCGACCGAAAAGAAAATGATTCAATTGAATTCGATGCTGTCATTTATACACAAGGAAAGGCAACGGTTTCTAACTTAAATATTAAGGGTCTACCAAGAGGACAAATAAAAAAACAGTTAATCCTCCTATCAAGGGACAAGCTTTTAATTACTCGGGTAAATGAGTTCAATAATTTTCATCATCCAAAAGAGACCAAAGACGCACAGGACTATATACCACATGAAAATGAAGCCATCACACCATTAAAAGCCTTCTTTTATACAGAAAGTAATGCTGAATTATACGGTGTTGGTTCTTTGTTCTTTATTAATGGTGGTTTATTTGCTAAAAAAGATTTAGAAATTAACGTAATTCGAGGAGAAATCTATAAAATTGACGAAGCATCTCCAACACCAAACTCAACGGAAATTGACCAAGAAGATCATTATTCTAGATTTATTGTCGATTACAACAAAAGTATATTATTACAAAACTTCGATTCCTTACCAAAAGTAGATTATTTAACGATCTACAGTGATGTTTTAACAATAGAATAATGAACAAATGCGAAAGCGCCTCGTCCATCGGCGTACGGATTTTTGCAGTTTATTCTTTCTTAATGTTAAAAAGGCTCCAATTCGTGCTTAGCACTTTGGAGCCTTCCTTTAATTTAATATTATAATTTTAACCGTTCTCCGTCCCCACGCATTTGCTGCTTTTTTGTTTGGCATTAAAACGTCGATTTTATGGCCTTTGATTGCTCCACCTGTGTCCCCTGCAATCGCCTCTCCATACCCTTCCACCCATACTCTTTTCCCTAATGGAATGACTGATGGGTCGACTGCGATTAATTTCATATTTGGGTTTTTCTTAATATTATATCCTAAAGCTGTGACTGAACCATTTTCTTCATGACTATAGGCTGTTGCCGTCACGTATAATTCTTTTCCTTCTACTGGACCTTGACTTTGACTGACTACATTTGGAGTTGTTTCAACTGCCGTCTCAGATTCAATTCTTTCGGCTCTTTCTTTTGCCGCCTTTTGTTCTTCTTTTATTTTACTTTCCATTTGTTTAATCTGTGATTGTAGATTGGCATCATTTTTTTTGGATTGGTCAATATCTTTTTCAATCAACGCGTATTTTGATTGAAGACTTTTGATCGTTTCTTGACGTTTTTCTAAAATCCCTTCCAATTTTTCATGTGTGACCGCTAAAGCTCCTTGATTTTCTTTCAAAATCGCTTCTTGTTCGGCAATTTTCTGTTTATCTTTTTCAATTTGCTCAAGATCTTGTTGTTGCTGTGTTAATATATCTTGATCGGCATCTAATACAAGTGTGACAGCATTTACACGGTTAAAAAAATCTCCAATGCCCTCAGAACTTAATAATGTATCAATGATCAAATTAGTACGACTTTTTTCCTGATAGGCAATCATCCGTTTGGAAATGATCGATTCTCTAGCTAGAACTTCATCTTCTAGTTTAACAATTTCCTCTTTTTTCTTTTCAATTTCTTTATTTGTTTCCTTTATTTTACTTTCAATTTTGTTTAATTCTTTTTCATTGTTTGAAATCTCAGTTTGAAGTGACTTCCATTCTTGTTGCAATGTTTTAATTTCTTTATTTAAGGATGTCTTCTCCTTCTCTTTTTGCTGAATATCTTCCTTATTTTGTAATAATTCCTTTTGAACTTTATGTAAGCTTTCCTGACTTGTTTCTGCGCGAACTTCAATTGTTGCATGTATACATAGAAGTATACCGACCATCAAAAAAGCAATGGTTCGTGTAATGAATCGCATAGGACAACCCCTTTCTGCTGTTAATAACAGTTATACCATATTCAAACAGTTACGAAGATTACAATACGATTACATATTATTTCAAAATAAAGAAAAACTGTGTCCTCCATGCAACACTTGTAAAAACACTCGCCCAGTTTTAGCTGTTTTTATAAACATGGTGTAAATCGAGTAGAGTGAACGAATCGGAATTTTGATTCGTTCGACCCTCTCACACCACCGTACGTACGGTTCCGTATACGGCGGTTCAATAATTTGAG